>NZ_JBIVAX010000022.1:0-138399 GCF_044745805.1 Kitasatospora sp. NPDC086801 | reverse complement strand
CGCGCGTGCACGTCGCCGCCCACCGGTCGGACCACCACCACCGGCGGCACCTCCGCCGACACCTCCGCCAGCGACTCGACCTCCACAAACTCCGGAGCAGCAACCATCTTCACCGGCACCCAGTCCACCTGGAACAACGCGTCCCGAGCCGCTGCCGACCCGCCGCTCGACACCGCGCGCAGGGCCAGCGAACCAACGGACGCCACCGGGTGCCCCTCCGTGTCGGCGATCGCGAGCGAGGCCCCACCGCCCGCCGAAGGCATCAGGCGCACCCGGACCGTCGACGCCCCGGAGGCGTGCAACGCCACGTCCTCCCACGCGAACGGCACACCGCCCTTGTCGGACCCGGCCAGCGCGAACGCGTGGAGGCAGGCGTCGAACAACGCCGGATGCAGCCCGAAGCCACTGCCGTCAGCGCCCTCCGGCAGAGCCACCTCCGCGAACACCTCGTCCCCGCACCGCCAGACGGCCCGGAGCCCCCGGAACGCCGGACCGTACTCGAACCCGGCCTCCGCCAGACCCTCGTACAACCCGGCCAGGTCGACCACCTCGGCACCAACCGGCGGCCACACCGAGGCATCGAACGCCACGGGCACCGCGCCCGAGCCCAGCACACCGCTCGCGTGCAGCGTCCAGACCGTCCCGTCCGCGTCGTCCGGCCGGGCATGCATCGTGAGCGCGCGCCGCCCGGACGCGTCCGGCTCGCCGACCCACACCTGGACCCGCACGCCGCCCCGCTCGGGCAGGACGAGCGGCGCGGCCAGCGTCAGCTCCTCGACCAGATCACAGCCGACCTCGTCCCCGGCACGCACGGCCAGCTCGACCAGCGCCGTGCCCGGCACCAGGACCGAACCCATCACGACGTGGTCCGCGAGCCACCCGTGCGACCGGGCCGACAACCGGCCGGTGAACAGGTAGCCGTCCGTGTTGACCAGCTCGACGGCCGCGCCCAGCAGCGGGTGCTCGGCGGCACCGAGTCCCGCGAGCCGGACGTCACCGCCGCGCGCGAGGGTGACCGCCGGCCAGTAGTGCCGGTGCTGGAACGCGTACGTGGGCACGTCCACGGCGCGGGCACCGGTCCCGGAGAAGAGGGCGGCCCAGTCAACGCGCGCGCCGGTGACGTGCAAGCGCGCGAGGGCGGTCAGGACGGTCGTGTCCTCGCCCTGGTCCTTGCGGAGAACGGGGGTCAGGACGCCGTCGCCGGAGAGGGAGGCGGCCGCGAGGGCGGCGAGGACGCCGTCGGGGCCGAGTTCCAGGAAACGCGTGACACCCACGGCCTCCAGCGTGCGGACGCCGTCGGCGAAGCGGACGGCCTCACGGACGTGACGCACCCAGTAGTCGGGGGTGCAGAGGTCCTCGTCGCCGAGTTCACCGGTGAGGTTGGAGACCAGCGGGATCGAAGGGGCGTTGTAACTCAGCCCGTTGAGGACCTCACGGAAATCCTCCAGCATCGGATCCATCAGCGGCGAATGGAACGCGTGCGACACCCGCAGCCGGTTCGACTTGCGGTCGGCGAAATGCGCGCGGACCGCCTCGACGGCCTCCTCCGTCCCCGAGACCACGACCGACGTCGGGCCGTTCACGGCGGCGATCGACACGAACTCACCCAGCAGCGGCAGCACTTCCTCCTCCGCCGCCTGCACCGCCAACATCGCACCACCCGAAGGCAACGCCTGCATCAAACGGCCACGAGCGCTCACCAGCACACACGCGTCCTCCAGCGAGAACACCCCGGCCACGTACGCCGCCGCGACCTCACCGATCGAATGCCCCGCCACGAACCCCGGCCGCACACCCAGGGACTCCACCAGCCGGTACAGCGCCACCTCGACCGCGAACAACCCGGCCTGCGCGTACTCCGTCCGGTTCAACAACTCCTCGTCCACACCCCACACGACCTCCCGAACCGGCAGCTCCAGAACCCCACACACCTCATCGAAAGCCCGAGCGAACACCGGGAACCGGCCGTACAACTCCCGCCCCATCCCCAGCCGCTGCGACCCCTGACCCGAGAACAGGAACGCCGTCCCACCCTCACCCGCAAGCCCCCGGGCCACCTCGACGCCGTCGACGAGCACCACCCGGTGGGGGAAGGCCGTCCGCCCGGACAGCGTGAACGCCACATCCGCAGCCTGGAGTTCACCGACCTCCGCCAGCCGCGCGACCTGAGCGTCCAGCGCCGCCTCGGACCTGGCGGATACCACCCAGGGCATCGCCCCCGGCGTCACCGCAGCGTCCTGCACGGCCTCGGGCTCGGCCTGCTCAAGGATCACGTGCGCGTTGGTCCCACTGATGCCGAACGACGACACGCCCGCGCGGCGGAGCCGGCCGGCCTCCGGCCACTCCTGGGCCTCGGCCAGCACCTCCACCGCGCCCGCTGTCCAGTCCACATGGGACGACGGCGTGTCCACATGCAGGGTTCGCGGCAGCAGCCCGTGCTGCATCGCCAGCACCATCTTGATCACGCCCGCGACACCGGCCGCCGCCTGCGCGTGCCCGATGTTCGACTTGATCGAGCCCAGCAGCAACGGCAGTTCGCGGTCCTGCCCGTACGTCGCGAGCAGCGCCTGCGCCTCGATCGGGTCGCCCAGCGTCGTGCCCGTGCCGTGCGCCTCCACCGCGTCCACGTCACCGAACGACAGCCCGGCGCTCGCCAGCGCCTGCCGGATCACCCGCTGCTGCGACGGACCGTTCGGCGCCGTCAGACCGTTCGACGCACCGTCCTGGTTCACCGCGCTGCCGCGCAGGACCGCCAGCACCCGGTGCCCGTTGCGACGGGCGTCCGACAGGCGCTCCAACACCACGACACCGACGCCCTCGCCCCAGCCCACGCCGTCCGCCGCGTCCGCGAACGAACGGCACCGGCCGTCGGCCGACAGGCCGCCCTGGCGCGAGAACTCCACGAACGTCCCCGGCGTCGACATCACCGTCACGCCGCCCGCGAGCGCCAGCGAGCACTCGCCGCCGCGCAGGGCCTGCGCCGCCAGGTGCATCGCCACCAGCGACGAGGAGCAGGCCGTGTCCACCGTCACCGCCGGGCCCTCGAAGCCGAAGGTGTAGGACACCCGGCCGGAGGCGACGCTGGGGGCGCTGCCGTTGCCCCGGAAGCCCTCGAACTCCTCGCCGTCGAGGAGCGAGCGGTAGTCGGTGTACATGATGCCCGCGAAGACGCCCGTCCGGCTGCCGCGCAGGGACAGCGGGTCGATGCCGGCCCGCTCGAAGGCCTCCCACGAGGTCTCCAGCAGCAGGCGCTGCTGCGCGTCCGTCGCCAGCGCCTCGCGCGGACTCATGCCGAAGAACTCGTGGTCGAAGTCCCCGGCGGTGTGCAGGAACGCGCCCCGCCGGGTGTACGACGTGCCCGGGACGGACCGGTCCTCGCTGTAGAGCGAGTCGACGTCCCAGCCGCGGTTCACCGGGAAGTCGGACACCGCGTCCACACCGTCGGCCACCAGCCGCCACAGGTCCTCGGGCGACTCGACGCCACCCGGGTAGCGGCAGGCCATGCCGACGATGACCACCGGGTCGTCCGACGACACCGGGAGCGCCGACGGGAGTTCCTCGGCCTCCTCGGCGCCGAACAGGCCCTCCAGGACGAAGCCCGCCAGCGCGCTCGCCGTCGGGTAGTCGAACACGACGGTGGCCGGCAGTTGGAGACCGGTCGCCGACCGCAGCCGGTTGCGCAGCTCGACCGCCGTCAGCGAGTCGAAGCCGAGGTCCTGGAACGCCCGCGACGGGTCGACGACCGGGCCGCCCTCGTGGCCCAGGACCACGGCGATCCGGTCGCGCACCAGCTCCAGGACGGCCGCCCGCCGCTCGTCCTCGCCCAGGCCCGAGAGCCGCTGTGCGAGGCCCGCCGAAGCGGCCGGGCCCGCGACCGCCGCGCGCCGGACGCGGCCGCGCACCAGTCCGCGCAGCAGGGCGGGCACCGCGTCCTGGGCCCGCAGCGCCGCGAGGTCCAACCGGACCGGCAGGATCGCGGGCACGCCCGCCGCGAGCGAGGCGTCGAACAGCGCGGCGCCCTCGGCGGGGGTGAGCTCCGGCATGCCCGAGCGGGCGATCCGGTGCAGGTCGACGTCGGCGAGCGTGCCGATCATGCCGCCGTCGCGGGTCCACGGGCCCCAGGCCTGCGAGACGGCGGTCAGGCCGAGCGAGCGGCGGTGGACCGCCAGCGCGTCCAGGTAGGCGTTGCCCGCCGCGTAGGCGGCCTGGCCCGGGCCGCCGAAGACGCCGGAGACGGAGGAGAACAGGACGAAGGCCGCCAACTCGCCTTCCTTCGTGGCCTCGTGCAGGTGCCAGGCGGCGTCCGCCTTCGGGCGCAGGACGGCGCCGACGCGCTCGGCGGTCAGGGAGCCGATGACGCCGTCGTCGATCACGCCGGCCGTGTGGACGACCGCGCGGATCTCGTGCCGGGCGAACAGGCCTGCCACCGCCGCCGGATCGGCGACGTCACACGCCTCGACGACGGCCTCCGCGCCGGCCGCCGCCAGCTCGGCGAGCAGGTCGTCCGTGCCGTCGGCGTCCGCGCCCCGGCGGCTGACCAGCAGCAGCTGCCGCACGCCGTGTTCGACGGCCAGGTGCCGGGCCATGACCCGGCCCAGGCCGCCCGTGCCGCCGGTGATCAAGACCGTGCCCTCGCCGGCCCACACCACCGGCTCGCCCGCCGATTCGGCGCGCACGAGCCGGGCCGCGAGGACCTCCCCGTCGCGGACGAGCACCTCCGGCTCGTCCACACCCAGGGCGGCGGGCGGCAGTTCCTCCGAACCCGCCAGATCCACCAGGCCGAACCGGCCCGGCTCCTCCGACATCGCGGACCGCACCAGGCCCCACGCCGCCGCGCCCGGCAGGTCCTCGCCCGCCACCACGCCGCGCGTCACGAACACCAGCCGCGAGGCCGCGAAACGCTCCTCCGCCAGCCAGCCCTGCACCAACTCCAGCACCCGGGCCGTACGGGCGTGTACGCCGTCGTCCACCGGTCGGACCACCACCACCGGCGGCACCTCCGCCGACACCTCCGCCAGCGACTCCACCTCCACGAACTCCGGAGCAGCAACCATCTTCACCGGCACCCAGTCCACCCGGAACAGCCCGTCCCGAGCCACTGCCGACCCGCCACTCGACACCGCGCGCAGGGCCAGCGAACCAACGGACGCCACCGGCAGGCCCTCGGCGTCGGCGACCGCCACCGCCACGGACTCCTCGCCGGTCCGGGTGACGCGCACGCGCACCGAGGACGCGCCGGAGGCGTGCAGCGACACGTCCTCCCACGAGAACGGCACGACGCCGTGCGGCATCCCGTTGACGGCCGTCACGTGCAGGGCGGCGTCGAGCAGCGCCGGGTGCAGGCCGTAGCCGGTACCCTCGGTGTCCTCCGGCAGGGCGACGTCGGCGAAGACCTCGTCCCCTCGCCGCCAGGCGGCCCGCAGGCCCTGGAACACCGGGCCGTACGCGTAGCCGCCGTCGGCCATGGCCTCGTACAGCCCGGTCAGGTCGACCGCCTCGGCGCCGGCCGGCGGCCAGACTGACGTGTCGAACACGGTGCGCATCTCCCCCACCGCCAGGACGCCGGTCGCGTGCCGGTCCCAGGCGCGGCCGTCGGCGCCCTCGGGCCGGGAGGCGATGGTGAAGGTGCGGCGGCCGGTCTCGTCGGCCGCGCCGACCCGCAATTGCAACTGGACGCCCTCGTGCTCGGGCAGGACGAGCGGTGCGGCCAGGGTCAGTTCCTCGACGCGGTCGCAGCCGGCCTCGCCCCCGGCACGGACGGCCAGTTCGAGGAACGCGGTGCCGGGCAGCAGGACGTCGCCGCGCACGACGTGGTCGGCGAGCCAGCGGTGGGACTGGCGGGAGAGCCGGGACGTGAACAACAGGCCGTCTTCGTCGGAGAGTTCGAGCGAGGCGGAGAGCAGCGGGTGGTCGGCGGTGTCGAGGCCCGCCGCGCCGAGGTCACCGGCGGTCGCGCGGACGGCCACGGGCCAGTAGCGGCGGTGCTGGAAGGCGTAGGTCGGCAGGTCGACGGGGCGGACGGCGGTGCCGGCGAAGAGCGCGGCCCAGTCGACGGGCGCGCCGGTGACGTGCAGGCGCGCGAGGGCGGTCAGGACGGTCGTGTCCTCGTCCTGGTCCTTGCGGAGGGAGGAAGCCAGTACGGCCTCGTCGGAAAGGAGGGGGGCCGCCAGCGCCGTCAGGACACCGTCGGGGCCGAGCTCCAGGAAGCGGGTGACGCCGGCGGCCTCCAACGCGCGCACACCGTCGGCGAAGCGGACGGCCTCGCGGACGTGGCGCACCCAGTAGTCCGCCGAGCACAGCTGCTCGGGAGCGGCTGTCTCCCCCGTCAGGTTGGAGACCACCGGGATCGAAGGAGCAAGGTACGTCAGCCCGTTGAGGACGGCCCGGAAGTCCTCCAGCATCGGGCCCATCAGCGGCGAGTGGAACGCGTGCGAGACCCGCAACCGGGTCGTCCTGCGGTCGGCGAAATGCGCGCGGACCGCCTCGACGGCCTCCTCCGTGCCGGAAACGACGACGGAGGTCGGGCCGTTCACGGCGGCGATCGACACGAAGTCGCCCAGCAACGGCAGGACTTCCTCCTCCGTCGCCTGCACCGCCAGCATCGCACCGCCCGAAGGCAACGCCTGCATCAGCCGGCCACGAGCGCTCACCAGCGCGCACGCGTCCTCCAGCGAGAACACCCCGGCCACGTACGCCGCCGCGACCTCACCGATCGAATGCCCCGCCACGAACCCCGGCCGCACACCCAGGGACTCCACCAGCCGGTACAGGGCCACCTCGACCGCGAGCAACCCGGCCTGCGCGTACTCCGTCCGGTTCAACAACTCCTCGTCCACACCCCACACGACCTCCCGAACCGGCAGCTCCAGAACCCCACACACCTCATCGAAAGCCCGAGCGAACACCGGGAACCGGCCGTACAACTCCCGCCCCATCCCCAGCCGCTGCGACCCCTGACCCGAGAACAGGAACGCCGTCCCGCCGCCCCGGACCGCACCCCCGACGACCCCGCCCGAGCCCGCCGCCAGCGCGTCGAGCCCACGCAGCAGCGCGTCCCGGTCCGAACCGACCACCACGGCCCGGTGGTTGAGCATCGACCGGCTCGTGGCCAGCGCCGCCGCGACGTCCGCGACCGGCAGGCCCGCCGCGACGTCGCGCAGGCGGGCGGCCTGGGCGCGCAGCGCGTCCGGCGTCCGGCCGCTCAGCACCCACGGCACGACGGCCGGGGCCGGGGCGGCCTCCGCAGGCTCCTCCGCCGCAACCTCGTCCGCCTGCTCCAGGACCACGTGCGCATTCGTCCCGCTGATGCCGAACGCCGAGACGCCCGCCCGGCGCGGACGCCCGGTCCGCGGCCAGTCGCGGGCCTCCGTCAGCAGTTCGACGGCGCCCGCCGTCCAGTCCACGTGTGAGGACGGCTCGTCGACGTGCAGGGTGGCCGGTAGCACCCCGGCGCGCAACGCCATGACCGTCTTGATGACGCCCGCGACGCCGGCCGCCGCCTGGGCGTGGCCGATGTTCGACTTGACGCCGCCGAGGTAGAGCGGCCGGTCGGCGGGCCGGTCCTGGCCGTAGGTCGCGAGCAGGGCCTGCGCCTCGATGGGGTCGCCGAGGGTCGTGCCGGTGCCGTGGGCCTCGACGGCGTCGACCTGGTCGGGGGTGATGCGGGCGTTGGCGAGCGCGGCCTGGATGACGCGCTGCTGCGAGGGTCCGTTGGGGGCGGTCAGGCGGCTGCTGGCGCCGTCCTGGTTGACGGCGGTGCCCCGGACGACGGCGAGGACCTCGTGGCCCAGGCGCCGGGCGTCCGAGAGGCGCTCGACGAGCAGGACGCCGACGCCCTCCGCCCAGGAGGTGCCGTCCGCGGCCTCCGCGAAGGGCTTGCAGCGCCCGTCGGGGGCGAGGCCGCGCTGGCGGGAGAACTCGGTGAACAGGCGGGTCGTCGGCATGACGGCGACGCCGCCGGCGACGGCCATCGAGCACTCGCCGGCGCGCAGCGCACGGACCGCGAGGTGGAGGGCGACGAGCGCTGAGGAGCACGCGGTGTCGACGGTGACCGCCGGGCCCTCCAGCCCGAGGGTGTAGGCGATGCGGCCGGAGAGGACGCTGACGGCTCCGCCGGTGAGGAGGTGGCCCTCGGTCTCCTCGGTCCGGCGGGCGAGGGAGCCGTAGTCGGTGTCGGCGCCGCCGATGAACACGCCGGTGTCGCTGCCGCGCAGGGCGGCGGGGGCGATCCGGGCGCGCTCGACGGCCTCCCAGGCGGATTCGAGGAGGAGCCGCTGCTGCGGGTCCATGGCGAGGGCCTCGCGGGGGGCGATGCCGAACAGCTCGGCGTCGAAGTCGGCGACGCCGTCGAGGAACCCGCCGTGGCGCACGTAGCTCTTGCCGGGGGTGCCGGGGGTGGGGTCGTAGAGGCCGCCGGTGTCCCACCCGCGGTCCTCCGGGAGGTCGCCGATGGCGTCGGCGCCGTCGGCGACGAGCCGCCAGAGGTCCTCCGGGGTGCGGACGCCGCCGGGGTAGCGGCAGGCCATCCCGATGATCGCGATCGGCTCGGCGTCCCTCGCCTCGACGGACTCCAGGCGCTGCTTCGTGCGCCGCAGGTCCGCGGTGACCTTCTTGAGGTAGTCGCGGAGCTTGTCCTCGGAGGTGCTGGCCATGGGTGGGAAACCTCGCAGTTCGGAAGGGTGGTACGGGTCCGTGGTACGGGTCCGTGGGACGGCCCCGGGGCGGACGGCCCCGGGGCCGGTCCTCAGGCGAGTCCGAGCTCGCGGTCGATCAGGTCGAACATCTCGTCGTCCGTGGTGTCGTCGAGTGCGTCGTCCGGCCCGTCGGCGGCCGCGGGCGGCTCGGTCGCGTCGCCGTCGAGCCGCCACTGGAGGCTCTTGAGGCGGGCGAGGAGGAGGGTCCGGGAGTCGGCGTCCAGCTCGGTGGCGCCGAGCGCGCTCTCCAGCTCGTCGAGTTCGGCGAAGACGGGCCGGGCGGGCGCCGCGGTGCCGGTGGGCGCGCCGACCAGGTCGCGCAGGCGCCCGGCGAGGGCGGTGGGCGACGGATGGTCGAAGATCGCCGTGGTGGGCAGCCGCAGGCCGAGTTCGGCGTTGAGGCGGTTGCGCAGCTCGACGGCGGTCAGGGAGGACATGCCGAGGTCGAGGAAGCCGCGCTCGGGTTCGACGGCCCCGGGCGAGCCGTGGCCGAGGACGGCGGCGAGGTGGCCGACGACGACGTCCAGCAGCAGCTTCTCCTGCTGGGCCGAGGCGAGGCCTGGCAGCCGGTCCAGGACGCCCCGGTCGGCGGCCGCCGCGCTCCCGGCCGGCCCTGCGGCCGTGCGCCGGGTCGCGGCACGGCGGGGCGCGAGCTCGGCGAAGAGCGGCGCGGCCCCGGCCGTGGCGAGGGCGTGCCGGTCGAGCCGGATCGGGGCCAGGTGCGGTCGGTCCACACCGCTGGCGGCGTCGAGCAGGGCGAGGCCCTGGACGGCCGTGAGCGGCAGCATGCCGGAGCGCGCGAAGCGGGCGATGTCCACGGCGTCCAGCGTGGACGTCATTCCACTCGATTCTCCCCAGTATCCCCACGCGAGGGAGACGCCCGGGCGGCCTTCGGCGCGGCGGCGGTCGGCGAGGGCGTCGAGGAAGGCGTTGGCGGCGGCGTAGTTGGCCTGGCCGGGGCCGCCGGCCGTGGCGGCGAAGGAGGAGAACAGGACGAAGGCGGAGAGGTCGAGGTGACCGGTCGCCTCGTGGAGGTTCCACCCGGCGTCGACCTTGGGGCGCAGAACCTCGGCGAGTTGGTCGTCCGTCAGGCTTTCGAGCAGTCCGTCGTGCAGGACGCCGGCGGCGTGGACGACTCCGGTGAGCGGGTGCTCGGCGGGGACGGTGGCGAGGAGGGCGTCGAGGGCGGCGCGGTCGGCGGTGTCGCAGGCGGCGATGCGGGCGTCGGCGCCGAGGGCCGTGAGGTCGGCGAGGAGTTCGGCCGCGCCGGGGGCGTCGGGGCCGCGGCGGCCGGTGAGCAGGAGGTGGCGGACGCCGTGTTCGGTGACGAGGTGGCGGGCGACGAGGGCGCCGAGGGTGCCGGTGCCGCCCGTGATCAGGACGGTGCCCGCCGGGTTCCAGGACCATGCCCGGCCGTCCACGGCTTCGTTCACCGGGCGCAGCCGGGGCGCCGTCACCTCGCCGCCGCGAACGGCCAGGCGCGGCTCGTCGGGGTCGGCGAGGGCGGCGGGCAGGGCGGCGGCGGAGGCCGGGTCGTCGTCGAGGTCGACGAGGAGGAAGCGGCCGGGGTGCTCGGACTGGGCGGAGCGGACGAGTCCGTGGGCCGCCGCCTGGGCGAGGACGAGGACGTCGCCGGCCGGGGCCACGGCCTCGGCGCCGTGGGTGAGCAGGGCCAGGCGGGCGTCGGCGAGCCGGGGCTCGCCGAGCCAGGCGCGGGCGAGGCCGTGGGTGGCCCGGACGGCGCGGTGCGCGGCGGTGACGGGGTCGCCTTCGTCGGCCGCGGTGAGGCGGTGGACGACGGTGGCGGGTGCGGGCTCTCCGGCGTCGAGGGCGGCGGTGAGGGCGGCGAGGTCGGCGTAGGCGCGGGCGCCGAGGGCGGCGGCGAGCGCGTCGTCCTCGCCGAGGACGGCCGTGTCCCCGAGGTCGCTTCCGGAGATGGCGGTCCTGGGTGTGGGGGCCCACTCGACCGCGTAGAGCGGGTCGGCCGCCGGGGCGAGGTGCTCGGCCGCGATCGGGCGGACGGTGACGGCCTCGGCGGTGAGCACGGGGGCGCCGTCGGCGTCGGCGGCGGTGAGCGCGTGGCTGCCGTCGGCGGCCGGGGTGAGCCGGACGCGGAGCAGGGCGGCGCCGGTGGCGTGGACGGTGACGCCTCGCCAGTCGGTGGGCTGGGCGGGGTCGGTGCCGCCCCGGAGGGCGGCGAGCAGGGACTGGAGCAGCCCGGGGTGGACGCGGAAGCCGGCCGTCTCGGTGCGGTGCTCCTCGGGCAGGGCAACCTCGGCAAACAGTTCGTCGCCGCGCTGCCAGCGCGCCAGGACGGTGCGGAAGCGCTCGCCGTACTCGGTGCCGCCCGGCTCGGCGGCGTCCACCGCCTGGGCGCTCGCGGGGGGCCATTCGGTCAGGGACGCGCCACCGGCACTCTGACCGGCGCCGGCACCGGTCAGAGTGCCGGTGGCGCGGCGGGTCCACGGGGTGTCGTCGGGGGCGCCGGTCGGGCGGGCGTGGATGGTGAGGGCCCGTCGGCCGTCGGCGTCGGCGGGTCCCGCGGTGAGCTGGAGGTCGACGGTGCCGTGGTCGGGCAGGGTCAGCGGGCTGAGCTCGGTGAGCTCGGCGACGGTCGGGGAGCCAGCCTCGTCCCCGGCCCGCACGGCCCAGTCGAGCAGCGCGGTGCCCGGCACGACGGCGGTGCCGCGCACGCGGTGGTCGGCCGTCCACGGGTGCGTCGTGGTGCCGATCCGGCCGGTGATCAGCACGGTGTCGGCGTCCGCGAGGCGGACGGCGCGGTCCAGCCCGCAGGGTTCGAGGGGCGCGCCGGTGCGGGCGGCGTCCTGGGTGAGCCAGTAGCGGCGGCGCTGGAAGGCGTAGGTGGGCAGGTCGACGGGACGGCCGCCGGCGAGGGCGGGCCGCCAGTCGATCCGCACGCCGCGCACGTGGGCCTCGGCGAGGGAGGTCAGCAGCCGGGCCGGGCCGCCGTCCTCGCGCCGGACGGTGCCGAGCACGACGGCCCGGGCGCCCGCGTCGGCCGCGGTGTCCTCGACGGCCACGGCGAGCACGGGGTGCGGGCTGCATTCGAGGAAGGCGTCGTGGCCCTGGGCGAGCAGGGCGCGGACGGACTCCTCCAGGCGGACGGCGTGCCGCAGGTTCCGGTACCAGTAGCCGGCGTCGAGCGGGGTGTCGCCGAGCCAGTCGGCGGTGACGGTGGAGAAGAACGGGATGCGGGCCTCGCGCGTGGTCAGTCCGGCGAGTTCGGTGCGGAGGGTCTCCTCGATCCGCTCGACCTGGGCGGAGTGGGAGGCGTAGTCGACGGGGATGCGCTTGGCCCGGACGCCGTCGCGGGCGTAGCCGGCCAGGAGGTCGTCGAGGGCCGCGGTCTCGCCGGAGACGACGACGCCGGACGGGCCGTTGGCGGCGGCCACCGAGATCCGGCCGCCGTAGGGCTCGATGCGGGCGAGGACGTCGGCGTGGGCCTGCGGCACCGACACCATGCCGCCGTGGCCGGAGAGGCCGCGGGCGATGGTCTGGCTGCGCAGGGCGACGACCTTCGCGCCGTCCTCCAGGGAGAGCGCGCCGGCCACGCAGGCGGCGGCGATCTCGCCCTGCGAGTGGCCGAGCACGGCGGCGGGGGTGACGCCGTGGGCCTGCCAGCAGGCGGCGAGCGCGATCATGGTGGCCCACAGCGCGGGCTGGGCGACGTCGACGCGGTCGAGTGACGGCGCGTCGGCTTCGCCGCGCAGGACGGCTTCGAGGGACCAGTCCGCCCAGGGGGCGAGGGCCTGACCGCAGGCGGCGATCCGCTCGGCGAACTCCGGTGAGACGTGCAGTAGTTCGGCGCCCATGCCGACCCACTGGGAGCCCTGGCCGGGGAAGACGAGGACGACCCGGCGGTCGCGCCCGGCGCCGTGCCGGCCGGTGACGACGCCCGGGGCGGGCGTGCCGTCGGCGAGCGCGGCGAGTCCGGCACGCAGGTCCTCGGTGCTCGTGCCGACGACGGCGGCGCGGTGCTCCAGGAGGGCGCGGCCGGTGGCGAGGGAGTGGGCGAGGTCGAGCGGCGCGGCGGTGCTGGTGGGGAGGTGGTCGAGCAGCGCGCGGGCCTGGCCGCGCAGGGCCTCGGCGCTGCGGGCGGAGAGCAGCCAGGGCAGGGCGGGGCGCTCGGGCGCCGGGGCCGGTTCGGGCTCCTGGCCGGGGGCCTGTTCGAGGATCACGTGGGCGTTGGTGCCGCTGAGGCCGAAGGAGGAGACGCCAGCGCGGCGGGGCCGTCCGGTGGCGGGCCAGTCGCGGGCCTCGGTGAGCAGGTCGACGGCGCCCTCCGTCCAGTCGACGTGCGTGGTGGGCCGGTCGATGTGGAGGCTCCGCGGGAGGGCGGCGTGCCGCAGGGCGAGGACGGTGCGCATGACACCGGCGACGCCCGCGGCGGCCTGGGTGTGGCCGAGGTTGGACTTCACCGAGCCGACGAGGAGCGGGTGTTCGCGGTCCTGGCCGTAGGCGGCGAGGAGGGCCTGGGCCTCGATCGGGTCGCCGAGGCGGGTGCCGGTACCGTGCGCCTCGACGGCGTCGACCTCGGCGGGCGTCAGACCGGCGTCGGCCAGGGCGGCCCGGATCACGCGCTGCTGGGACGGGCCGTTCGGAGCGCTGAGCCCGTTGCTGGCACCGTCCTGGTTGACGGCCGAGCCGCGCACCACGGCCAGCACCGGGTGCCCGTTGCGCCGCGCGTCCGAGAGCCGCTCGACCAGCAGCACTCCGACGCCCTCGGAGAAGCCGGTGCCGTCGGCGGCGTCGGCGAAGGGCTTGCAGCGGCCGTCACCAGCCAGGCCGCGCTGGCGGGCGAAGTCGACCGGGATCATCGGCGTCGACATCACGGTGACGCCGCCCGCAAGGGCGAGCGTGCACTCGCCGCCGCGCAGCGCGCGGACCGCGAGGTGGAGCGCCACCAGGGACGACGAGCAGGCGGTGTCGACGGTGACGGCCGGGCCCTCCAGGCCGAGGGTGTAGGCGACTCGGCCGGAGATCACGCTCGCGGCGTTGCCGGTGCTCACGTACGGCGCGGCCTCGTCGGGGATGCGGGCGACCCGGTCGAGGTAGTCGCTGGAGGACAGGCCCGCGAAGACGCCGGTGCGGCTGCCGCGCAGCGTGCCGGGGTCGATGCCGGCGCGTTCGAGGGCCTCCCACGAGGTCTCCAGGAGGAGCCGCTGCTGCGGGTCCATCGCGAGGGCCTCGTTGGGGCTGACGCCGAAGAACGCGGCGTCGAAGCCGGCGGCGTCGGCGAGGAAGCCGCCCTCGCGGGTGCGGGAGGAGCCGGGATGATCGGGGATGCCGTCGTAGAGGCGGTCGAGGTCCCAGCCGCGGTCGGCCGGGAAGGGGGCGATGGCATCGGTGCCGTCGGACAGCAGGGTCCACAGGTCGTCGGGTGTCGCGACTCCGCCGGGGAAGCGGCAGGCCATGCCGACGATCGCGATCGGCTCGTCGGCGGCCTGGGGGGCCGCACCGGCCGTGGCCGCCCCGCCGGTGCCGGTGAGGCCGTCGGCCAGGTGCCCGGCGAGCGCCCCGGGGGTGGGGTGGTCGAACACCAGGGTCGCGGGCAGCCGCAGGCCGGTCGCGCTGTTGAGGCGGTTGCGCAGTTCCACTGCGGTCAGCGAGTCGAGGCCGAGGTCGCGGAACGGCCGCGTGGCGTGGATCTGCTCGGCCGAGGAGTGGCCGAGGACGGCCGCGGTGCAGCCGCTCACCAGGTCGAGCAGCGCCGAGGCGCGGTCGGCCGCGGTGAGCCCGGCGAGGCGGGCGCGCAGCCCGTCGGCGGCCTGGGCGCCCTGCGCGGTGCGGCGGGCCGGGGTGCCCACGAGAGGGCGCAGCAGGGAGCGCAGCAGAGCGGGGAGTTCGGCCGCGCCGCGCGAGCGCAGGGTCGCGGTGTCGAGGCGGACGGGGACGAGCAGGGCACAGTGGTCGGCGAGGGCCGCGTCGAACAGGGCGAGGCCGTCCGGGGTGCTGAGGGTGAGCGCGCCGGACTGCTCGGCTCGGGCCCGGTCGGTGGCGCCGAGGTGGGCGGTCATGGTGCTGGCCTGCGCCCACAGTCCCCAGGCGAGGGCGGTGGTGGGCAGCCCGGCGACGCGGCGGTGCTGGGCGAGGGCGTCGAGCCAGGCGTTGGCGGCGGCGTAGTTGCCCTGGCCGGGCGAGCCGAAGACGCCGGCGGCGGAGGAGAACAGGACGAGGTCGGCGAGGTCGAGGCCGCGGGTGAGCTCGTGCAGGTGCCGGGCGGCGTCGGCCTTGGGGCGCAGCACGGCGGCGAGCCGGTCGGCCGTCAGGCCTTCGACCACGCCGTCGTCGAGGATGCCGGCCGCGTGGACGACGGCGGTGAGCGGGTGCTCGGCGGGCACGGCGGCCAGCAGGGCGGCCAGGGCGTCGCGGTCCGCGGCGTCGCAGGCGGCGACGGTGACCTCGGCACCGAGGGCGGTCAGCTCCTCGGCGAGGGCCGCCGCGCCGGGGGCGTCGGGGCCGCTGCGGCCGGCGAGCAGCAGGTGCCGCGCGCCGCGCGCCGTGACCAGGTGGCGGGCGAGCTCGGCGCCGAGGGTGCCGGTGCCGCCGGTGATCAGGACGGTGCCGTCGGCGGCCCAGGGACGCGGGACGGTGAGGACGATCTTGCCGGTGTGCCGGGCCTGGGCCATGTACCGGAAGGCCTCGCGGGCGCGGGTGACGTCCCAGCAGGTGAGCGGGAGGGGACGCAGCGCGCCCCGCTCGAACAGCTCGACCAGATCGGCGAGCATCTGCCCGATCCGCTCGGGCCCGGCCTCCTGGAGGACGAAGGCCTGGTAGCGGGCGCCGCCGTGGGCGGCGGCGACCTCGGCGGGGTCGCGGACGTCGGTCCGGCCCATCTCGATCAGCCGTCCGCCCGGCCCGAGGAGGCGCAGCGAGGCGTCGACGTACTCCCCGGCAAGGGAGTTGAGGACGACGTCCACACCTTCGCCGCCGGTGGCGGTGCGGAAGCGCTCCTCGAAGTCGAGGGTGCGGGAGGAGGCGATGGCGGTGTCGGGCAGGCCGTCGGCGCGCAGCAGGTGCTGCTTGGCCTCGCTCGCGGTGCCGTAGACCTCGGCGCCCCAGAGGCGGCCGAGCTGGGTGGCGGCCATGCCGACGCCGCCGGCCGCGGCGTGGACGAGGAGGCGTTCGCCGGCCCGGAGGTCCGCGAGGTCGCGCAGGGCGTAGTAGGCGGTGAGGAAGACGACGGGGACGGAGGCGGCCTGGGCGAAGGTCCAGCCCTGCGGGACGCGGGCGAGCAGGCGGTGATCGGTGACGGCGAGTGGGCCGAACCCGCCCGGAGCCATGCCCATGACGCGGTCTCCGACGGCGAGTCCGGTGACACCGGGGCCGAGTTCGCGCACGACGCCGGCCGCCTCGGAGCCGAGGAGGCGGGCACCGCCCGGGTACATGTCGAGGGCGTTGAGGACGTCGCGGAAGTTGAGGCCGGCCGCGCGGACCTCGATGCGAACCTCGCCCTCGGCGAGCGGCGCGGCCGCGTCGGGGCTCGGCAGGAGTTCGAGGTTGTCGACCGTGCCCTTGGTGCGGATGTCCAGGCGCCACGGGCCGTCGGGCGCGGGCAGCGGCGCGGCGGTGTGGGCGCGGGCCAGGCGGGGGGCGTGGGCGGTGCCGTGGCGCAGGGCGAGCCGGGACTCCCCGGTGGCGAACGCGGCGGGCAGGGCGCGCCAGGAGGCGGGGTCGTCGTCCAGGTCGGCGAGGACGATGCGGCCGGGGTGCTCGCTCTGGGCGGAGCGGACCAGGCCGTGGACGGCGGCGGCGGGCAGGTCGTGGACGTCCTCGGCGGGGTCGGCGGCGACGGCGCGGCGGGTGGTCACGAGCAGGGTGGCGTCGGGGCGGTCGTCGGCGAGCCACGTCTGGAGGACGGCGAGGGCGCGGTCGAGGGCGTCGAGCGGCTCGTCGCCGCTGAGTTCGACGAGCGTGACGTCCGCGTCGGCGCCGAGGGTGACGCCCGCCTCGGCGAGGGCCGCCGCGTGGGCGGGCGGTTCGCCGAGGACGGTCCAGCGGGCGGGGGCCGGCCCCGGCTCGGGGAGGGTCAGGGCCGGCCAGTCCAGGTGGAAGAGCGCCTCGCGCGCCACCCGGGCGGCCGGTTCGAGGGCGCCCTCGGCGAGCGGGCGCACGGCCAGGGCCTCGACGGCGGCCACCGGGCGGCCGGCCGGGTCGGCCATCTCGACGGACACCGCGTCGGGCCCGGCCGGGGTGAGCGTCACCCGCAGCGCGGTGGCCCCGGCGGCGTGGAGCGTGACGCCGGTCCAGGCGAACGGCAGCCCGGGGCGGCCCGCCAGCGGGCCGAGCCCGGCCGGGTGGAGGGCGGCGTCGAGGAGGGCGGGGTGCAGGCCGTAGCGGGCGGCGTCGGCGCGGGCCGGCGCGGGCAGCTCGACCTCCGCGTGGACGGCGGCACCGAGGCGCCAGGCCGCGCGGACGCCCTGGAACACCGGCCCGTAGCCGTAGCCGTGCTCGCGCAGGCCCGGGTAGAAGCCGCCGACGTCGATCGGCTCGGCGCCGGCGGGCGGCCAGGCGGCGGACGCCGGCGCGGGCTCGGCCCCGGCGGGGGCGACGCTGCCGTCGGCGTGCCTGGTCCAGCCCTCGGGCGCGTCCGCGTCGGCCGGGCGGGTGTGCAGGGCGACCGGGCGGCGGCCCGTGTCGTCCGGGGCGCCGACCTCGATCTGCACCTGGAGCGCACCGCGCTCGGGCAGCAGGACGGGCGCGTGCTGGGTCAGTTCCTCGATGCGCCCGCAGCCGAGCTCGTCGCCGGCCCGGACGACCGCCTCGACCAGCGCGGCGCCGGGCACCACGACGGTGCCCGCGACCGCGTGGTCGGCGAGCCACGGGTGGGTGTGCAGCGACCAGCGGGCGGTGGCCACCAGGCCGCCGCCCTGGGCGAGTTCGACGGCGGCGCCGAGCAGCGGGTGCTCCGGCGCGGCCAGGCCGGCCGTGGTGACGTCGCCGCCCGTCCCGCCCGGACGCGGCCAGTAGCGCTGGCGCTGGAACGGGTACGTCGGCAGCTCGGTGGCGCGCGCGCCGGTGCCGGCGAACAGGAGGTCCCAGTCCACCCGGGCGCCGTGGTTGCGCGCGTCGGCGAGGGCCAGCAGGAAGCGGCCGGCGCCGCCCTCGTCGCGGCGCAGCGTGCCGAGGGCGGCGGCGGGCAGGCCGCTGTCCTCGATCGTCTCCTGGACGCCGGTGGTCACCACGGGGTGCGGGCTGACCTCGACGAACACCCGGTGGCCCGCGGCCAGCAGGGTGCGGGTGGCCTGCTCGAACTCCACGGTGTGGCGCAGGTTGCGGTACCAGTAGGCGGCGTCCAGCCCGGCGGTGTCGATCACGGCGCCGGTGACGGTCGAGCAGAACGGGACGTCGGCGCTGCGCGGGGCGATCGGCGCGAGGAGGTCGAGCAGCTCGTGCTCGATGCGCTCGACGTGCGCGGAGTGCGAGGCGTAGTCGACGGGGATGCGGCGGGCCCGCGCGCCGGTCCGCTCGCAGTCGGCGATCAACTCCGCCAGGGCCTCGGGGTCACCCGAGACCACCACCGAACCGGGGCCGTTGACGGCGGCGACGGAGATGCGTTCGTCCCAGCGCGTGAGGCGCTCGCGGACGGCGGCGACCGGCTCGGCCACCGAGACCATGCCGCCGAGGCCCGCGAGCCGCCGGATCGCTCGGCTGCGCAGGGCGACGACGCGGGCGGCGTCGTCCAGGGAGAGCGCGCCGGCCACGCAGGCGGCGGCGATCTCGCCCTGCGAGTGGCCGAGCACGGCGGCCGGTTCGACGCCGTGCGCGCGCCACAGTTCGGCCAGCGACACCATGACGGCGAACAGCACGGGCTGCACGACATCGACCCGGTCGAAGCCGGGCGCACCGGGTTCGCCGCGCAGGACGTCGGTTGCCGACCAGTCGGTGAACGGCTCCAGGGCCGCCGCGCACTCGGCGAAGCGCTGCGCGAACACCGGTGCGGTGTCGAGGAGTTCGACCGCCATGCCGGCCCACTGGGAGCCCTGGCCGGGGAAGACGAACACCGGTGCGCCCTCCCCTGCGGCCTGTCCTTCCAGGACGGCAGGGGTGGTACGGCCTTCGGCGAGTGCGTCCAGACCGTCCAGCAGCCCGGCCCGGTCGGGCGCGACGACGGCGGCCCGGTGCTCCAGGGCGGCGCGGGTCGTGACGAGGGAGCGGGCGACGTCGTCGAGGGCGGGCTCGGCGGCACGGACGTGGGCTGCGAGGCGGCGGGCCTGCTCGCGCACGGCCTCCGGTGTCCGGGCGGACAGCAGCCAGGGCAGCGGGCGGCCGGCGGCCGGGCGCTCGGGCGGCGGCTCGGGCGCGGGGGCCGCTTCGAGGATCACGTGGGCGTTGGTGCCGCTGACGCCGAACGAGGAGACGCCGGCGCGCGGCGGCCGTCCGGTCCCGGGCCACGTGCGGGCCTCGCTCAGCAGCTCGACGGCGCCGGCGGTCCAGTCGACCTGCGCGGTCGGGGCGTCGATGTGCAGGGACTTCGGGAGCTCGCCGTGCTGCATCGCGAGCACGGTCTTCATCACGCCGGCCACCCCGGCGGCGGCCTGGGTGTGGCCGAGGTTGGACTTCACCGAGCCGAGGAGCAGCGGGTGTTCGCGGTCCTGGCCGTAGGTGGCGAGGAGGGCCTGGGCCTCGATCGGGTCGCCGAGGCGGGTGCCGGTGCCGTGCGCCTCGACGGCGTCGACCTCGGCGGGCGTCAGACCGGCGTCGGCCAGGGCGGCCCGGATCACGCGCTGCTGGGACGGGCCGTTGGGCGCCGTGAGGCCGTTGGACGCGCCGTCCTGGTTGACGGCGGAGCCGCGCACCACGGCCAGCACCGGGTGCCCGTTGCGCCGCGCGTCCGAGAGCCGCTCGACGAGCAGCACGCCGACGCCCTCGGCCCAGCCCGTCCCGTCCGCCGCGGCGGCGAACGGCTTGCAGCGGCCGTCGGGGGCCAGGCCGCGCTGGCGCGAGAACTCGACGAACACCTGCGGCGTGGACATCACCGTCACGCCGCCCGCGAGCGCCAGCGAGCACTCGCCCCGGCGCAGGGCCTGGGCGGCCAGGTGCAGGGCGACCAGCGAGGACGAGCACGCGGTGTCGACCGTGACGGCCGGGCCCTCCAGGCCGAGGGTGTAGGCGACGCGGCCGGAGATCACGCTCGCGGCGTTGCCCGTCATCACGTGCCCGGCGACGCCCTCCCGGGCCGCGTCCAGCAGCACCTGGTAGTCCTGGAAGTTGGAGCCGACGAACACGCCGGTCCGCGAGCCGTGCAGCGCCCCGGGGTCGATGCCGGAGCGCTCGACGGCCTCCCAGACCGCCTCCAGCAGGAGCCGCTGCTGCGGGTCCATCGCGAGGGCCTCGCGCGGGGAGATCCCGAAGAAGGCGGCGTCGAAGTCGGCCGGGGCGGTGAGGAACGCGCCCTCGGCGACGTAGCTGGTGCCCTCGTGGTCAGGGTCCGGGTGGTGCAGGCGGTCGGTGTCCCAGCCCCGGTCGGCCGGGAACGGGCCCACCGCGTCGCGGCCCTCGGCGAGCAGCCGCCAGAGGTCCTCCGGCGACTCGATGCCGCCGGGGAAGCGGCAGGCCATCGCGACGATCGCGATCGGCTCGTCGGCGGCGACGGCAGGGGCCGCGAACGTCTCGCCCGCGGCCGTACCGGCCAGCTCGGCGCGCAGGTGCGCGGCGACGGCGGTCGGGGTCGGCTGGTCGAACAGCAGAGTGGCGGGCAGGCGCAGACCGGTCGCGGCGGTGAGGCGGTTGCGCAGCTCGACGGCGGTCAGCGAGTCGAACCCGAGATCCCGGAACGCCCGGGCGGCACCGACGGTCGCGGTGGAGGCGTGCCCGAGGACGGCGGCGGCCTCGGTGCGGACGAGCTCCAGCAGCAGGCGCTCCTGCTCGTCGGCACTGCGGCCGCGCAGCCGGTCGGCCGGCGGGGAGTCGGTGGTCGTCGTGGCGACGCCCGGGTGGACCGCGCGACGCACCTCGGGCAGGTCCGCGATCAGCGCGCTCGGGCGGGCGGCGGTGAGCACGGGGGCGAGCGCGCTCCAGTCCACGTCCGCCACGGTGAGGACGGAGGCATCCGCGAGCAGGGCCCGACGCAGCGCGGCGACCGCCCGCTCCGAAGCCATCGGGGCGAGCCCGCTGCGCCGCATCCGCCCGGTGAGGCCCGGGTGGTCCCCCGCCATGCCGCTCCCGGCCCACGGGCCCCAGGCGACGGAGGTGGCCGTCAGCCCGGCGGCGCGGCGGTGCTCGGCGAGGGCGTCGAGGTAGGCGTTGGCGGCCGCATAGTTGGCCTGGCCGGGGTTACCGAGGACGCCCGTGATCGAGGAGAACAGGACGAACAGGGCGAGGTCGTGCCCGGCCGTCAGCTCGTGGAGGTTGCGGGCCGAGACGGCCTTGGCCCGCAGCACGGCGTCGAAGCGGTCGGCCGTGAGGCTCTCCAGTACGCCGTCGTCGAGGGCACCGGCGGCGTGGACGACGCCGGCGAGCGGGTACTCGGCGGGGACGGCGGCGAGGAGGGTGGCGAGCGCGTCGCGGTCGGCGACGTCGCAGGCGGCGAGGGTGACGCGGGTGCCGAGGGCGGTCAGCTCGTCGCTCAGCTGCTGCGCGCCGGGGGCCCCGGGGCCACGGCGGCCGACGAGGACCAGGTGCTCGGCACCGGCCTGGGCCAGCCAGCGGGCGGCGTGGGCACCGAGGGCGCCGGTGCCGCCGGTGACGAGGATGGTGCCCCGGGGCGCGGTCCAGCCGTCGGGGGCGTCCGACGCGGGCGCCGTGCCCGGAGCGCCCGGCCGCACCCCGCCACCCGCGTCGGCGACCGGCACGGCCTGGCCTGCGGCCACGGGCTCCGCGCCCACCGTCGCTCGCCCATCCGGTGTCTGTCCCTCCGGCGCTCGTGCCTCCGGCGTCTGTCCCTCCGGCGCGGACGGCGGCGCCGTCGCGCGGCCGGGCACCGGCGGGAGGTGGCGGCGGGTCAGGCGGCGGGCGTAGGCGCCGGACCCGCGCAGGGCGAGCTGGTCCTCGGCGGTCTGGGCGAGGAGGCCGATCAGGCGGACGGCGGTGCGGGCGTCGGGGGCGGCGGGCAGGTCGATCAGGCCGCCCCAGCGCTGCGGGTGCTCCAGCGCGGCCACCCGGCCGAAGCCCCACAGCTGCGCCTGCTCGGGCTCGCTCACACGGTCCGCGCCCTCGGCCGCGACGGCGCCCCGGGTGAGGCACCAGAGCCTCGCCGGACGGCCCGCGGCCTCCAGGGTGCGCAGCAACTCGACGGTCGCGGGCAGGTAGCGGGGGACGAGGCGGTGGCCGGGGTGCGGGCGGCCGTCGGCGGCGAGGAAGGAGAGGACGCCGGCGAGCGGCTCGCCGGAGCCGTCCGCAAGCAGCGAGGCCAGGGCCTCGGTCCCCGCCGCCGGCTCGATCCGCAGGCCGCACTCGGCGAGGGCGTCGAGGACGGCTGCGGGCCATTCCTCCTCCGCGCCCTCCGGGACGACGGCGAGCCAGCGGCCCGGCGGTACGGCGTCGGTGAGGCCGCGTACGGGTACCCAGCTCGTCCCGTACGTCCACCCGTCCAGCGCGCCGAGCAGGCGCCGCTGCCCGCGCCAGGAGGCCAGGACGGGCAGCAGGTGGTCAAGCGAGGCCTCGGCGGCCTCCTCCGCGATCCCGAGGACGACCGACGCCTCCCGGAGGTCGCCGGCCTCGACGGCCGTCCAGAACGCGTCCTCGACCGGGTCTGCGGAGGGCGCGCCCGCGTCGCGGTGCTGGAGCTCGGGCAGCCAGTAGCGCTGCCGCTGGAACGCATAGGTGGGCAGGTCGACGCGACGGCCGCCGGACCGGGCGAGCACCGCCGCCCAGTCCGGGCCCGCGCCGCGCACGTGCAGGCGGGCGAGGGCCTCCAGGAGGGCCGACTCCTCGGGACGGTCCTTGCGGAGCACGGCGACCGGGGCCGCGTCGGCGGGCAGCGACTCGGCCGCCATCACGGTGAGGACGCCGTCCGGGCCGAGTTCGAGGAAACGGGTGGCTCCGGCCTCGTGCAGGGTGCGGACGCCGTCGGCGAAGCGGACGGCCTCGCGGACGTGGCGCACCCAGTAGTCGGGGGTGCAGAGGTCCTCGTCGCCGAGTTCACCGGTGAGGTTGGAGACCAGCGGGATCGAAGGGGCTTTGCAGCTCAGCCCGTTGAGGACCTCACGGAAATCCTCCAGCATCGGATCCATCAGCGGGGAGTGGAACGCGTGCGACACCCGCAGCCGGGTCGTCCTGCGGTCGGCGAAGTGCGCCTCGATCTCCGCGACGGCCTCCTCCGTCCCCGAGACCACGACCGACGTCGGGCCGTTCACGGCGGCGATCGACACGAACTCACCCAGCAGCGGCAGCACTTCCTCCTCCGCCGCCTGCACCGCCAACATCGCACCACCCGAAGGCAACGCCTGCATCAGCCGGCCACGAGCGCTCACCAGCGCGCACGCGTCCTCCAGCGAGAACACCCCGGCCACGTACGCCGCCGCGACCTCACCGATCGAATGCCCCGCCACGAACCCCGGCCGCACACCCAGGGACTCCACCAGCCGGTACAGGGCCACCTCGACCGCGAACAACCCGGCCTGCGCGTACTCCGTCCGGTTCAACAACTCCTCGTCCACACCCCACACGACCTCCCGAACCGGCAGCTCCAGAACCCCACACACCTCATCGAAAGCCCGAGCGAACACCGGGAACCGGCCGTACAACTCCCGCCCCATCCCCAGCCGCTGCGACCCCTGACCCGAGAACAGGAACGCCGTCGCCCCCTTCTCCACCACGCCCGTCACGCGGCCCGCTCCCCCGCCCCCGGCCGCCAGGGCGTCCAGGGCGCGCAGGCGCTCCTCCGGGTCGGCCGAGACGACGACGGCCCGGTGGGCCATGGCCGTCCGGCCGGTCGCCAGGGAATACGCGACGTCGGCCGGGTCGAGCGGTCCGCGTGTCCGGAGGTGGGTGGCCAGACGTCCGGCCTGGGCCCGCAGGGCCGTCTCGTCGTGCGCCGACAACACCCACGGCAGCACCGCCTCGGGCGCGGCCTCGGCCGCGACTTCGGCCGCGACTTCGGGCACGACGCCACCAGCGGGCTCCGTCGGCGCCGCCTCCAGCACGACGTGCGCGTTGGTACCGCTCACGCCGAAGGAGGAGACCGCCGCGCGCCGGGGCCACGCGTTGGCGGGCCACTTCCGGGCCTCGGCCAGGAGTTCGGCGGTGGCGGAGGTCCAGTCGACGTGCGGGGTCGGGGCGTCGAGGTGCAGGGTGCGCGGCAGCAGGCCGTGCCGCATCGCGAGCACCGTCTTGATCACCCCGGCCACGCCGGAGGCGGCCTGGGTGTGACCGGTGTTGGACTTCAACGCGCCGATGAGCAAGGGCTGTTCGCGGTCCTGCCCGTACGTCGCGAGCAGCGCCTGCGCCTCGATCGGGTCGCCGAGCCGCGTGCCCGTGCCGTGCGCCTCGACGACGTCCACCTCGGCGGGCGTCAGACCGGCGTCGGCCAGGGCGGCCCGAATCACGCGCTGCTGCGACGGGCCGTTGGGCGCCGTCAGCCCGTTCGAGGCGCCGTCCTGGTTGACGGCCGAGCCGCGCACCACGGCCAGCACCGGGTGGCCGAGGCGCTGCGCGTCGGAGAGCCGCTCGACCAGGAGGACGGCCGCGCCCTCGCTCCACGCGGTGCCGTCGGCCGCCGCCGCGAAGGGCTTGCACCGGCCGTCGGCGGCGAGGCCGCCTTGCCGGGAGAACTCGGTGAACATCTGCGGGCTCGACATCACCGTCACGCCGCCCGCGAGCGCGAGCGTGCACTCGCCGCGGCGCAGCGACTGGACGGCGAGGTGCAGGGCGACCAGGGAGGAGGAGCACGCGGTGTCGACCGTGATGGCCGGGCCTTCGAGGCCGAGGACGTAGGAGATGCGGCCGGAGGCGACGCTGACGGTGTTACCGGTCAGCAGGTGTCCGGCGGCGGTCTCGGCGATCTGGCCCGCGGTGGTGGAGGCGCTGTCGTAGCCGCCGTGTCCGGCGCCGACGAACACGCCGGTCGGCGTGCCGGTCAGCGTCCCGGGGTCGATACCGGCCCGTTCGACGGCCTCCCACGCGGTCTCCAGGAGGATCCGCTGTTGGGGGTCCATGGCGAGGGCCTCGCGCGGGGAGATGCCGAAGAACCCGGCGTCGAACTCGCCCGCGTCGTGCAGGAATCCGCTCTCGCGGGAGGTGACGGCGCCCTCGGGCAGGTCCCAGCCGCGGTCGGCGGGGAAGGCCGAGACGGCGTCGACGCCGTCGCGCACCAGGTCCCAGAGCTCCTCCGGGGAGGCGACCCCGCCCGGCAGCCGGCAGGCCATGCCGACCACGGCGATCGGCTCCCGGTGCTGCCCGGTCGCCTCGCGGAGCTGCTCGCGGGCCTCGTGGAGGTCCGCGATCGCCCGCTTCAGGTAGTCGCGGAGCTTGTCTTCGTTCGACATCGGGACGTCAACCTCTCCGGGGGTCGCCAGGAACGCGGTGCGGGCGGCCCTGTCGTGCGGGCCCGTCCCGGCAGGCCCGTTCCGGGGGCCGGCCGCAGGCTCCTGACGTCAGGTCCGACCCGTCGCCCGCCCAGTCTCGCCACGGACGGCTCCGGTTTTCCCTAGAGGCGTGGACGCGCCGAGGAGCACGGACGGGCGTGCCCGGCACCCGTGGGTACCGGGCACGCCCGTCCGGCCTGCGACTACTCCTGGCCGCGCAGCCACTCCTCCACGATCTCGGCGGTGAGGGCCGAGTCCTCGCGGATCATCGACAGGTGGTCGGCGTCGACGGCGACCACCCGGGCGCCCGGCACGAGCGGCTCGGCCTGGGCGCGCTGCTCGATGGGGGCCTCGTCGACGCCGGTCAGGGCGCGGTCACAGGTGACGAGCAGGACGGGGGCCGTGGTGTGGTGGACCTCCAGGCGGTTGAGGAGGACCATCCAGCGGCCCATCGCGGACAGGCGGGAGTTGGTCAGCCGCACCGGCGAGTGGGCGCCGGTGAAGTTGAGCCGCATCATGCCTGTGTAGTCGGTGCCCTCGTCGGCGTTGTGCTGGAAGCTCAGCGTGTCGAGGAGGACGACGCCCGCCGGGCGGATGCCCCAGGTGTGCTCCAGCAGGCCGGCCGCGGCGTAGGCGAAGGAGCCGCCGGAAGAATGGCCGACGAGGACGAACGGGTGGCCGTCGCCGGCGCGCAGGGCGCTCTCGGCGATCACCCGGGTGGCGGCCTCGGGGGTGGCGGGCAGCCACTCGCCCGCGGCGAAGCCGATCAGCGGGAGCACCGACACCTCGCGCTCGCCACGGAAGTGGGCGGCGAGCCGGGAGTACTGGTGCACGCCCGCGTTGGCCGTCGGCGCGTTGACGCAGATCAGCCGGGTCGGGCGGGGCCCCTCGGCGAGGCGGGTCGCCCGGGGCAGGTCCTCCAGTTCGGCGGTCGCCTCGAAGGCGGGGCGCAGGTCCGCGACGGTGGCGAGCATGCGCTGGGCCTCGGGCACCTTGCCGTTGGCCAGGGCTTCGGTGAACAGCCGCTCCAGGGAATCGAGTTCGGGCTCGCCGCCGGGCACGAGCACGGCCCCGCCCGCGCCGTCCGCGGTGCGCTGGTTGGCGAGCTCGCTGCGGATCCAGGTGGCGAGCTCGACCGGCGAGCGGCTGTCGAAGACGACGGTGGCGGGCATCCGCAGGCCGGTGACAGCGGCGATCCGGTTGCGCAGCTCGACGGCGGTGAGCGAGTCGAACCCGAGCTCGTAGAAGTCGCGTTCGGCGTCGACGGCCTCCGGGGAGGGGTGGCCGAGGACGGTGGCGGCTTCGGCGCGGACGGTATCAACGAGGTAGCGCATGCGGTCGCGGTCGTTGAGGTCGAGCACCTGCCGGGTGAAGTCGGCGGCCGCGTCGGCGCCGCTCGCGCCGCCGCCCGAGGCGGTGCGCCGGGCGGCGCGGACGAGTCCGCGGAACAGCGGCGGCACGTCGCCCTGGGGGCGCATGCCCCCGGCGGCCAGACCCATCGGAATGACGAGCGGTTCGGCGGAGCCGAGGGCGGCCTCGAACAGGGCGAGGCCCTGCTCGACGGAGAGCGGCGGGATGCCGCCGGACTGCATGCGCCGTATGTCGGTCTCGCTGAGCTCGCTGGTCATGCCCGCCTCCTGGGCCCACGGGCCCCAGGCGAGCGAGGTGCCAGCCAGGCCGAGCGACCTGCGGTGGTCGACGAGGGTGTCCAGGAACGCGTTGGCCGCGGCGTAGTTGCCCTGGCCGGGGCTGCCCATGACGCCCGCGATGGACGAGAAGACGGCGAAGACGGCGAGGTCGAGGTGCCGGGTGAGCTCGTGGAGCTGCCAGACGGCGTCGACCTTGGGCCGCAGGACGGCGGACAGCCGCTCGGGGGTGAGCGCGGTGATGATGCCGTCGTCCAGCACACCGGCCGTGTGGATGAGGGCGGTGAGCGGGTGCTCGGCCGGGATGCCGGCGAGCAGGGCCTCGGTGGCGGCGCGGTCGGCGGTGTCGCAGGCGACGACGCGGGCCTCGGCGCCGAGCGCCGCCAGGTCGGCGAGGAGTTCGGCCGCGCCGGGCGCGTCCGGTCCTCGTCGGCTGGTGAGCAGCAGGTGGCGGGCTCCAGTGACGGCGAGGCGGCGGGCGAGGTGGCGGCCGAGGGCGCCGGTGCCGCCGGTGATCAGGACGGTGCCGTCGGGGTCGCGCTCCGCGGGCATCGTGAGGACGGTCCGGGCGGCGGACTCCCCGGCGGTGAGCGCGGTGCGGGCGGTGAGCGCGGTGCGGGCGGCGCGGACGTCGTGCGCGGCGACCGGCGGCGCGGTGAGCTCGCCGCGTCCGGCCAGGGCGACGAGCTCCGCGAGGATCGCGGCGGTCTCGTCGGCGTCCGGTGCGGGCAGGTGGGCGAAGGCGTCGTCGTCGAGGACGAGGTCGGTACCCGCCGCCGCGCGCCCCACGAGCCGCTCGGGCGGCAGGCCGTGGCCGAGCAGGGCGTCGCGCAGCCCGTCGGGGGCCGTGGCGGAGACCTCGGCGCCCAGTCGCAGGGCGAGCTCGACGGCGGCGGTGGCCGGTCCGGTGGCGGTGGCGTGCACGTGGACGGTCCGGCCGGCCTGGACGGCCGAGCCGCCGAGGGCCTGCCGTGCGGGGACGAAGTCCGCGGCCAGGGCGGCGGCGGCCCCGGAGGACCAGCCGTCGGGCAGCGGGGCCAGCAGGCGCCGGTCGGCGACCGCCTTCGGCCCCGCCGCCAGCAGGCCGAACACCTCGTCGCCCGGGCGAAGGTCCGGCACGCCGTCACCGACCGCCGTCACCACGCCGGCCGCGCCGGTGCCGCGGCCGTGGACGGCGGCGAGGACGGCGGCCCGGACGGCGACGGCGACCTGCCCGGCCGCGGGCGGCCCGGCCGCCTCGGGGCGGGGCACGAGCGCCATGTCGTCGGGCCGCAGGCCGTCCAGGACCCACGGCGTGCCGACCGGGGGCAGCAGCCCCGCCGCGTCCGCGAGCCGGGCCAACCGGCCCACCCGCAGGGCACCGCCGCGGACGGCGAACTGGGCCTCGCCGTCGGCCAGCAGTCCGGGCAGCAGCGGCAGGACCGCGGCCACGTCCTCCGTGCGGTCGACGTCGAGCAGGGCGAAGCGGCCGGGGTGCTCGGAGTTCGCCGAGCGGACCAGGCCCCAGGCGGCGCCGCCGGGCAGGTCGCGGACGGTCTCGCCGTCGGCGGCCCGGACGGCGCCCCGGGTCACGAACACCAGCCGGGAAGTGGCGGCCCGGTCCTCGGCCAGCCAGTCCTGGACCAGGGCGAGGACGCGCGTGGTGTGCGCGTGGACGGCCTCCGGGACATCGCCGGCCGGGCCCTCCAGGGCGACCAGGACGAGGTCCGGCACCGGGCGGCCGAGGTCCGCGAACGTCGCGGCCGAGGAGCCCGTGCCGTAGCAGTCCCGGCCGAGCGCCGTGCAGCGCACTGCCGTGGCGGCGGTCGGCGTGGCGGGGGCGGGGACCCACTCCACCCGGAACAGCGGGTCGCGGCCGGTGCGGGCGACGGCAGCGGCGGCCTGCGGGGCGCGCAGGGTGACCGAGCCGACCGTCAGCACCGCGCCGCCCGCCGGGTCGGTGGCGGTGACGGACACCGTGTCCTCGCCGAGGCGGGCGACGCGCACCCGCAGGGCGGCCGCTCCCCCGGCGTGCAGGGTCACGCCCTGCCAGGCCCGGGGCTGCGGCAGCTGCTCCTCGGTGCCGACGCCGATCAGCACGGCGGCGTGCAGGGCGGCGTCGAGCAGGACCGGGTGGAGGCCGAAGTAGCGGGCGTCCTCGCCGGGTTCGCCGGCCGGCTCGACCTCGGCGAACACCTCCTCGCCGCGCAGCCAGGCGGCGCGCAGTCCCCGGAACGCCGGGCCGCGCCCAGACTCGCGGTAGAAGCCGGCCAGGTCGACGGCGAGCGCGCCGGCCGGCGGCCAGGCCGCCTGGGCGTAGTCCGGCAGGTCGGTGTCCTGGGGCACGAGGGTCCCGGTGGCACAGCGCGTCCACGGCTCGTCGGGGGCGGCGTCGCCGGGGCGGGCGTAGCAGGCCACCGGGCGGGCGCCGGTGTCGTCGGGCGCGCCGACGCGCACCTGCACGACGGGTTCGTCGTCCTCGGCGAGCGGCAGCGGGTCGCCGAGCGTGAGCTCCGCGATCCGGCCGCAGCCGACCTGGTCGCCGGCCCGGACGGCCAGTTCGACGAAGGCGGCGGCGGGGAAGGCCAGCCGACCGCCGATCCGGTGGTCGAGCAGCCACGGGTGGACGCGCAGGGCGAGGCGGCTGGTGAAGAGCACGCCGTCGGTGTCGTCGGCGAGCGGGACGGCGGCGCCGAGCAGCGGGTGGTCGGCCGGGACGAGGCCGACGGAGGCGACGTCGCCGGAGAGGGCGGCCGGGCGCGGCCAGTAGCGGCGGTGGTCGAAGGCGTAGGTGGGCAGGTCGACCCGGCGGGCGCCGGTGCCGTCGAACAGGGCCGCCCAGTCGACCGGGACGCCGGCCGCGTGAAGCGCGGCGAGGGCGGTGAGCAGGGTGCGCTCGTCGGCGCGGTCCTTGCGCAGGGCGGCGGCGCGGACGCAGTCGGCCGCGTCGTCGCCGAGGCTCTGTTCGGCGAGGGCGGTGAGGACGCCGTCGGGGCCGAGTTCGAGGAAGGCGGTGGCCCCGGCCCCGCGCAGGGTGCGGACGCCGTCGGCGAAGCGGACGGCCTCGCGGACGTGGCGCACCCAGTGGTCGGGGCTGGTGAGGTCCGCACCGAGGGCGCCGGTGAGGTTGGAGACGACCGGGATCGAAGGGGCGCCGTAGGACAGGCCGTTGAGGACGGTGCGGAAGTCCTCCAGCATCGGATCCATCAGCGGGGAGTGGAACGCGTGGGACACCCGCAGGCGGGTCGTCCGGCGGTCGGCGAAGTGCGCCTCGATCGCCGCGACGGCCTCCTCCGTGCCGGAGACGACGACGGAGGCCGGGCCGTTGACGGCGGCGATGGACACGAACTCGGTCAGCAGGGGCAGGACTTCGTCCTCAGCGACCTGCACGGCGAGCATCGCTCCACCGGACGGCAGGGCCTGCATCAGCCGGCCGCGCGCCGCCACCAGGGCGCACGCGTCACCGAGCGAGAACACCCCGGCGACGTGCGCCGCGGCGATCTCGCCGATCGAGTGACCGGCGACGAAGTCCGGCCGCAGGCCCAGGGATTCGACGAGCCGGTACAGCGCCACCTCGACCGCGAACAACCCGGCCTGGGCGTACGCCGTCCGGTTCAGCAGCTTCGCGTCCTCGCCCCACACGACCGCGCGCAGCGGCTGGTCCAGGTGCTCGTCCAGCACCGCGCACACCGCGTCGAAGGCGTCCGCGAACACCGGGAAGCGCGCGTACAGCTCCTGGCCCATGCCGAGGCGCTGCGAGCCCTGGCCGGAGAACAGGAAAGCCGTCGAGCGGTCCGCCGCGACGCCGCGGGCGACCTCGGTCAGGCCCTCGCTGCACGCGAGCAGCACGGCCCGGCACTCGAAGGCGGAGCGTCCGGTGGCGAGCGAGAACCCGATGTCCAACGGGGAGAGTTCGAGGGCGGAGGCGCGGGCGAGGTGGGTCTCCAACGCGTTCTCGGAGCGGCCGGAGAGCACCAACGGGACGACGGCGGGCAGCACCCGCTGGTCCTCGGTGCGCTCGGTCACGGCGGGCGCCTGTTCGAGGATCACGTGCGCGTTGGTGCCGCTGATCCCGAACGAGGACACCCCGGCGCGCCAGGGCCGGTCGACCTCGGGCCACGGCCGGGCCTCGGTGAGCAGGTCGATCGAGCCCGCCGTCCAGTCCACGACGGCGGACGGCCGGTCGATGTGCAGGGACTTCGGCAGCACGCCGTGCCGCATGGCGAGCACGGTCTTGATCACCCCGGCGACGCCGGCGGCGGCCTGGGTGTGGCCGATGTTCGACTTCAGCGAGCCGAGCAGCAGCGGCCGTTCGCGGTTCCTCCCGTACGTGGCGAGGAGCGCCTGGGCCTCGATCGGGTCGCCGAGGGCGGTTCCGGTGCCGTGGCCCTCGACGGCGTCGACCTCGGCAGCCGACAGTCCGGCGCTCGCGAGGGCCTGGCGGATGACGCGCTGCTGGGACGGGCCGTTGGGCGCGGTGATGCCGTTCGAGGCGCCGTCCTGGTTGACGGCGCTGCCGCGCACGACGGCCAGCACCGGGTGCCCGTTGCGGCGGGCGTCGGACAACCGCTCCAGGACCAGCATGCCGACGCCCTCGGACCAGTTGGTGCCGTCGGCGGCGTCCGAGTAGGCCTTGCAGCGGCCGTCGGCGGCGAGGCCGTTCTGGACGGTGAAGCCGGCGAAGCTCACCGGCGTGGTCATCACCGTCACGCCGCCCGCGAGCGCGAGTCCGCACTCGCCGTTGCGCAGCGCCTGGGTGGCCCAGTGCAGGGCGACCAGGGACGACGAGCACGCGGTGTCGAGGGTGACGGCCGGGCCCTCCAGGCCGAGCGTGTAGGAGATGCGGCCGGACAGGACGCTCGACGCGAGGCCGGTGCCGGCGTGGCCGCCGATGTCCTCGCGCGAGTTCATCATGAGCGTCGCGTAGTCGAGGCCGTTGGTGCCGACGAAGACGCCGGTGCGGCTGCCGCCGAGCTTCTGCGGGTCCACCCCGGCGCGCTCCAGGGCCTCCCAGGACGTCTCCAGCAGCAGGCGCTGCTGCGGGTCCATGGCGAGGGCCTCGCGCGGCGAGATGCCGAAGAAGGAGGCGTCGAAGTCGGCGACGGCGTCGATGAAGCCGCCTTCCAGGGTGGCGCTGCGGCCGCGGCCGTCGCGGTCGCCGACGAGCAGGGTCCGCAGGTCCCAGCCGCGGTCCTCCGGGAAGCCGGCGATGCCGTCGCCGCCCTCGGAGACCAGGCGCCACAGCTCGTCGGGCGAGGTGACCCCGCCGGGCAGGCGGCAGGCCATGCCGACGATCGCGATCGGCTCGCCGTCGTCGGCCGCGGCTCGCACGGCGGGCGGCAGCGGGTCGGCGGGGGTGTCGAGGAGCTCGGTCAGGAGGTGCTCGGCGAGGGCCTGGGCGGTCGGGTAGTCGTAGACGGAGGTGGCGGGAAGCTTGAGGCCGGTGGCCGCGCCGAGCCGGGCGGGCAGCTCGACGGCCGTCAGCGAGTCGAAGCCGAGGTCGCGGAACTTGCGGTCCGGGGCGACGGCGGAGCGGTCGGCGTGGCCGAGCACGGCGGCGACGTGGGTGCGGACGAGGTCGGTGAGCAGGGCGGTGCGCTCGGTCGGGGTGAGGGCGCGCAGGCGGCCGGTGAGCTCGGAGGCGGCGGTCGCGTAGTCGCGGCGGACCGCGGCGGCGGCCTCCAGGGCGGGCCGGGCGGCCGGGAGGTCGCGCAGCAGCGGGTTGCCGCGCAGGCCGACGAGGCTCTCCAGGACCTGCGGCTGTGTCAGGTCGAGCAGCACGAGCGCGGGGGCCGGGCGGGTGACGGCCTGGCGCAGCGCGGCCAGGGCGAGGTCGGGGTGCAGGGCGGGGACGGGGTGCAGGGCGGGGACGGCGGTGCGCTGGGTGCGTCCGTCGTCCTCGGCCGGAGCCCCCGAGTCGATGCTGGTGTATTCAGCGCCGATCCACGCGCCCCAGGCCACGGAGGTGGCGGGCAGGCCGTCGGCGCGGCGGCGCTGGGCGAGCGCGTCCAGGACGGCGGCCGGGGCCGCGAGGGTGGCCCGGCCGGGGGTGCCGACGGCACCCGCGACGGAGGAGCAGAGCACGAAGGCCGTCAGGTCGAGGCCGCGGGTCAGCTCGTCCAGGTGGAAGGCGGCCCCGGCGCGGACCCGGTGGACGGCGGCAAGGCGCTCGGGCGTCAGGTCGTCGAGGACGCCGTCGTCGACCGTGCCCGCCGCGTGGACGACGGCGGTGAGCGGGGCGTCGGCGGGGATCGAGGCCAGCAGGGCGGCGAGGGCGTCACGGTCGGCGACGTCGCACGACGCGATCGTCACGACGGCGCCCAGGCCGCTCAGCTCCTCGACGAGGTCGGCGGCGCCGGGGGCGTCCGGCCCCCGGCGGCTCGCCAGCAGCAGGTGGCTCGCGCCCGCGGCGGCGAGCTGGCGGGCCACGGCCGCGCCCCGGCCGCCGGTGCCGCCGGTGATCAGCACGGTGCCCGGGGTCTGCCCCGGCGTCCAGCCCGCGTCCGGCGCGCCAGCCGGGGCCGGGACCAGGCGGCGGGCGTGGACGGCGGCGGCACGGATCGCGATCTGGTCCTCGCCGTCCGCTCCGTCCGCTCCGGCGAGGACGGCGGCCACCCGGCGCACCGCGGACTGGTCCGGCGCCTCGGGCAGGTCGACGAGGCCGCCCCACTGCTGGGGGTGCTCCAACGCGGCGACCCGGCCGAGGCCCCAGACGGCGGCCTGCTCGGGCGCGGTCGGCGGGTCGGTACGGGCCACGGCGACCGCGCCGCGCGTCAGGCACCACAGCGGCGCGGTGACGTCCGCGTCGCGCAGTCCCTGGAGGAGGGCGAGGGTCGCGGCGGCCGGGTCGGTCTCACGGCCGAGCGCGAGGAGGGACAGGACCCCGGTGAACGGGCGCCCGGTCGAGGGAAGTTCGCGCAGGAGCGCAGCGAGCTCGGCGCGCTCCGGGGCGGGCACGGACAGGCACAGCGCGTCCGGTCCGACGGCCTGGCAGGCCGCCTCCGTCCACGCCTCGTCGCCGTCCTCGGCCGGCGTCACCACCAGCCATGGGCCGGACGGCCGGGCCGTCGAGCCGCCCGGCAGCGCGCGCCAGGACTCGTGGAAGCGCAGCGCGTCCAGCAGGGACTGGTCGCGGTGGTGGCGCCGCCACGCGGACAGGGCCGGGAGCACCGCGCCGAGCGCGTCGCCGTCCACAGCGAGGTCGGCGGCGAGCACGTCCAGGTCCTCGCCCTCGACGACGGCCCAGAAGCGGGCGTCCAGCGCGTCGTCCGGCGCGGCGGCGCCGGGGCGGGTGGCCGGGGCGTGCGTCTGCGGCCAGTAGCGCTCGCGCTGGAAGGCGTACGTCGGCAAGCCGGTGCGGCGGGCACCGGTGCCGTCGAACAGGCGCGCCCAGTCGACGGGCACGCCGACGACATGGAGGCGGGCCAGCGCGGTCAGCAGGGCGGTCTCTTCGGGACGGCCGCGACGGCCGGCCGGCTCGATGACGATCTCCGAGGCATCCGCCAGGGTCTGGCGGACGGCCAGCGCCAGGGCCGCATCCGGGCCGACCTCCACGAAGTCGGTCGCACCGGCGGCGTGCAGGGTGCGGATCCCGTCGGCGAAGCGGACGGCCTCGCGGACGTGGCGCACCCAGTAGTCGGGGGTGCAGAGGTTCTCGTCGCCGAGTTCACCGGTGAGGTTGGAGACCAGCGGGACCGAAGGGACGTTGTAGCTCAGCCCGTTGAGGACCTCACGGAAGTCCTCCAGCATCGGATCCATCAACGGCGAATGGAACGCGTGCGAGACCCGCAGCCGCGTGGTCCGCCGGTCGGCGAAGTGCGCCTCGATCGCCGCGACGGCCTCCTCCGCGCCCGAGACGACGACGGAGGTCGGACCGTTGACGGCCGCGATCGAGACGAAGTCGCCCAGCAGCGGCAGGACTTCGCCCTCCGTCGCCTGCACGGCCAGCATCGCGCCGCCGGGCGGCAGGGCCTGCATCAGGCGGCCGCGAGCAGCGACCAGGGCGCAGGCGTCGGCCAGGCTGAACACCCCGGCGACGTGTGCGGCCGCGACCTCGCCGATCGAATGCCCCGCGACGAACTCGGCCCGCACGCCCAGCGATTCGACCAGCCGGTACAGCGCCACCTCGACGGCGAACAGCCCGGCCTGGGCGTACCCGGTCTGGTTGATCAGCTCCTCGTCCTCACCCCACACGACCGCACGGACGGGCAGGTCGAACTGCGCGCAGACCGCGTCGAAGGCCTCGGCGAACACGCGGAAGCGGGCATACAACTCCTGCCCCATGCCGAGGCGTTGGGCGCCCTGTCCGGAGAACAGCAGTGCCGTCCTGCGCTCGCCGTCGGCGACGCCCCGGGCCACCTCGGCGCCGTCCAGCAGCACCGCCCGGTGCGCGAACCGCGACCGCCCGGCGGCCAGCGAGAGGCCGACGTCAACGGGCGAGGCGTCCAGCCCTTCCAGTCGCACGAGCTGGGCGTTCAGCGCGGCCTCGGACTTGCCCGCCAGCACCCACGGCACGACGCCCGGCGCCACCGACGGCTCCGCCACGCCGGCCTCGGCCGGCGGCGCCTGCTCGATGATCACGTGAGCGTTGGTGCCGCTGATCCCGAAGGCCGACACGCCCGCACGGCGCGGCCGGCCGGTCTCCGGCCACTCCTCCGCCTGTGTGAGCAGCCGGATGTCACCGGCCGTCCAGTCGACGTGCGAGGACGGCGCGTCCACGTGCAGCGTGCGGGGCAGCACGCCGTGCTGCATCGACAGCACGGCCTTGATCACGCCGGCCGCACCGGCGGCGGCCTGGGTGTGGCCGATGTTGGACTTCAACGAGCCGAGCAGGAGCGGGCTTTCGCGCTCCTGCCCGTAGGTGGCGAGGAGAGCCTGCGCCTCGATCGGGTCGCCCAGTGTGGTGCCCGTGCCGTGGCCCTCGACGAAGTCGACCTCCGCCGCCGAGAGGCGCGCGTTGGCGAGGGCCTGGCGGATCACGCGCTGCTGGGACGGTCCGTTGGGGGCCGTCAGGCCGTTCGAGGCACCGTCCTGGTTGACGGCGCTGCCGCGCACGACCGCGAGCACCGGGTGTCCGTTGCAGCGCGCGTCCGAGAGGCGCTCCAGCACCAGGACGCCCGCGCCCTCCGACCAGCCCGTCCCGTCCGCGCCGTCGGCGAACGCCTTGCAGCGCCCGTCCGGGGCCAGTCCGCCCTGCCGGGTGAAGCCGGGAAAGCCGAGCGAGGACGACATCACGGTGACTCCGCCGGCCAGGGCCAGCGTGCACTCGCCGCTGCGCAGCGACTGGGAGGCCAGGTGCATCGCCACCAGCGAGGAGGAGCACGCCGTGTCGACGGTGACCGCCGGGCCCTCCAGGCCGAAGGTGTAGGAGATCCGGCCGGAGACCACGCTCGCGGCCAGGCCGGTGCTCGCGTGGCCCTCGATGTCCTCCTGGGCGTTCATGACGAGCGTCAGGTAGTCCTGGCCGCCGGTGCCGACGAAGACGCCGGTGCGGCTGCCGCGCAGCGCCGTCGGGTCGATCCCGGCGCGCTCGACGGCCTCCCAGGACGTCTCCAGCAGGAGCCGCTGCTGCGGGTCCATCGCGAGCGCCTCGCGCGGCGAGATCCCGAAGAAGGCCGCGTCGAAGTCGGCCACCCCGTGTAGGAAGCCGCCCTTCGCGGTGGCGCTGCGCCCCCGGTCATCGGGGCCGCCGCCGAGCAGGGTGTCGAGGTCCCAGCCGCGGTCGGTCGGGAAGTCGGAGATGCCCTCGCGGCCCTCGGCGACCAGCGCCCACAGCTCCTCGGGCGTGCCGATCCCGCCGGGCAGGCGGCAGGCCATGCCGACGATCGCGATCGGGTCGTCGGCGGTGGCGGCGGCCGCCGCGGCCGGGGCGACCGGCTCGTCGTGCCGGCCGAGCACCTCCGCGAGCACGAGGTCGGCGATCGCGGCGGGGGTCGGGTGGTCGAAGACCAGGGTCGCCGGGAGGCGCAGGCCGGTGACGGCGGTGAGGCGGTTGCGCAGTTCCAGTGCGGTGAGGGAGTCGATGCCGAGGTCGTGGAAGTCCCGGTCGGCGGCGACGGCCTGCGGCGAGGCGTGGCCGAGGACGGCCGCCGCCTCGGTGCGGACCAGGTCCACGACGTGGCGCAGCCGGTCCGCCTCGCGCAGCTCGTAGAGGCGGGCGGCGAGGGCCGTCATGGTGGCGGCGCCGGTGCCGGTCGCGGAGGCCGTGCGGCGCCCGGCGGGCAGGAGGGCGCGGAACATCGTCGGTACCTCGCCGCGCGGGCGGGCGCCGGCGGCCATGCGGCCGGTCGCGACCAGGTAGGGCTCGTCGATTCCCATGGCGGCGTCGAGCAGGGCGAGGCCCTGCGCCTCGGTGAGGGGCGGGACGCCGGTGGCGTGGATGCGGTGCAGGTCGGCCTCGGTCAGCGTTCCCGTCATGCCGGCGGTGGGCATCCAGGCGCCCCAGCCCAGGGACTGCGCGGGCAGCCCCCGGTGGCGGCGCCAGTGCGCGAGGGAGTCCAGGTAGACGTTGGCCGCCGCGTAGTTGCCCTGGCCCGCACTGCCCATCACGCCCGAGATGGAGGAGAACAGGACGAAGGCCTTGACGTCCTGGTCCTTGGTCAGCTCGTGCAGGTTCCAGGCGGCATCGACCTTCGGGCGGAGCACGGCCGACAGCCGCTCGGGGGTGAGCGCCGTGACGATGCCGTCGTCCAGCACACCGGCCGCGTGCACGACACCCGTGACCGTCCGGCCGTCCAGGGCCCGCGCCAGCGCCTCACGGTCGGCCACGTCACAGGCCACCACCTCGACACGCGCGCCCAGCCCCGCCAACTCGTCCACCAACTCGGACGCGCCCCCGCGCCGGCTCAGCAACAACAGGTCCCGCACACCGTGTCCGGTCACCAGGTGCCGGGCGACGAGACGGCCCAGACCCCCGGTACCACCCGTGACCACCACGGTTCCCGCACCCCAGCCCGACCAGCGCCCACCGGGGGCCACGCGAGCCAGCCGACCCACCCGGACAACGCCGTCGCGTACCACCACCTGCGGCTCGCCCACGGCCAGCACCGCGTCCAACGGAAGCTCGCCATCCGCGTCCACGAGCACGAACCGGCCCGGGTTCTCCGACTCCGCCGCCCGCACCAGGCCCCAGACCGCACCGCCGGCCAGGTCCGCGACCTCGCCACCCACCACCGCGCCCCGCGTGACGAAGACGAGGCGCGCGTCCGCGAACCGAGGCTCGGCCAGCCACTCCTGCACCAGGCCCAGCGCCCACGCCGTCACCTCGTGCACGGCCTCCGGCGTCGAACCACCCGCCACCGGCGCGAGCACGACCTCCGGCACCTCGCCGGTCATGTCGGCGAACGACGCCACGCCCGCACCCAGCGTCGCCGCCGTCACGCGCTCACCCGCGCGCGACGGCGCGGGCACCCATTCCAGCCGCAGCAACGAGCCCGCCGCAGCCGCTCCCTGCGCCACGGCAGCCGGCTCGGCCAGCGTCAGGTCCTCGGCGGACAGCACCGGCTCCCCGGCGGCGTCCACGACGGCGAGCGCGAGCGTCTCCCCGCCCGTGCGCACGAGCCGGGCCCGCACCACGGACGCGCCCGAGGCATGCAGCGACACCCCGGACCACGCCACCGGCACCAGCCCCCGGCCGTCCGCCCGCACCACGGCCGCCAGCAGCGCCGGGTGCACGCCGAACCCCGCGGCGTCATCGGCCGCGTCGCCCGGCAGGACGGCCTCGACGAAGGTCTCCTCGCCGCGCCGCCAGACCGATCGCAGCCCGTCGAAGGCCGGACCGAGGTCCGCCTCCACCTGGATCCCGGCCAGCTCCGCGACGACCGCGCCCTTCGGCGGCCACACCGAGGCGTCGAAGTCGGCCGTGCGCTCGCCGCGGACGAGCTCGCCCGAGGCGTGCTCCGTCCACGCACCGTCGGCGTCGGTGTCGGTGTCGGGGCGGGAGAAGATCCGCACCGGGCGGGCGCCGGAGGCCGTCGGGGCGTCCACCTGGATCTGGACGACGACCGCGCCGTCCTCGGGCAGCACCAGCGGCTCGACGAGCGTCAGCCGCTCGACCCGGTCACAGGCCACCTGGTCGGCGGCCCGGAGGGCCAGCTCCAGGAACCCGGTCGCCGGGAAGACGGCCACGCCGCCCACCCGGTGATCGCCCAGCCACGGCTGCGCCTTCAGCGACAGCCGACCGGTCAACAGCGCGCCCTCGGCGCTCGCGAGCGCGACGGTCGCGCCCAGCAGCGGGTGCTCGGCGGGCGACAGGCCGGCGCCGGTCACGTCGCCGATGCGGCGGGCGGGGCGCGGCCAGTAGTGCTCGTGCTGGAAGGCGTAGGTGGGCAGGTCGACGCGGCCGGCGCCGGTGCCCTCGAAGAGCCGCGCCCAGTCGACCGGGACACCCGCGACGTGCAGGCGGGCCAGCGCGGTGACGAGGGTGTGCTCCTCGGGCCGGTCGCGACGCAGCAGCGGGAGCGCGGGAGCGTCCCCGTCCTGCTGGGCGAGGGCGGCGAGGACGCCGTCCGGGCCCAGCTCGACGAAGGCGGTAGCGCCGGACTCGCGCAGGGTGCGGACGCCGTCGGCGAAGCGGACGGCCTCGCGGACGTGGCGCACCCAGTAGTCGGGGCTGGTGACGTCCTCGCCGAGGGCGCCGGTGAGGTTGGAGACCAGCGGGATCGACGGCGCGCTGAAGCTCAGCCCGTTGAGGACCTCGCGGAAGTCCTCCAGCATCGGGTCCATCAGCGGCGAGTGGAACGCGTGGGACACCCGAAGGCGCGTGGTCCTGCGGTCGGCGAAGTGCGCCTCGATCTCCGCGACGGCCTCCTCCGTTCCCGAGACGACGACAGAGGTCGGGCCGTTGACGGCCGCGATCGACACGAAATCCGTGAGCAGCGGCAGGACTTCGTCCTCCGACGCCTGCACCGCCAGCATCGCGCCACCCGACGGGAGTGCGTGCATCAGACGGCCACGAGCGCTCACCAGCTTGCACGCGTCCTCCAGCGAGAACACCCCGGCCACATGCGCCGCCGCGATCTCACCGATCGAGTGCCCGGCCACGAACTCCGGCCCCACACCCAGCGATTCGAGCAGCCGGAACAGCGCCACCTCGACCGCGAACAGTCCGCACTGGGCATTCGCGGTCTGGTTCAGCAGCTCCGCATCCGAACCCCACACCACACCACGCAAGCCCGGATCGAACTCCACACACACCGCATCGAACGCCTCGGCGAACACCGGGAACCGGGCATACAACTCCCGCCCCATCCCCAGCCGCTGCGACCCCTGCCCCGAGAACAGGAACGCCGTCGACCACTCCCCCGCCACCCCGCGCGCAACCTCGGCCCCGTCCACCAGCACCGCCCGATGCCCGAACCGCGAGCGCCCCGCCAACACGAGGGCGACGTCCACGGGAGAATCATCGACCTCGGCGAGCCGCTCCACCTGCGCGTCCAGCGCCGCCCCCGACTTCGCCGAGACCACCCACGGCACCACACCGGGCACGACCGACAAGCCGGCCGCAGAATCCTCCTCCACCGCCTCCTCGACGATCACGTGCGCGTTCGTCCCGCTGATCCCGAACGCGGACACACCCGCCCGGCGGGGCCGGTCCACCTCCGGCCAGGCCCGGGCCTCGGTGAGCAGCTCGACGGCCCCCGCCGACCAGTCCACCTCGGCCGACGGCGCGTCGACGTGCAGCGTCTTCGGCAGCACGCCGTGCCGCAGCGCCATCACCGTCTTGATCACACCGGCCGCGCCCGCCGCCGCCTGGGTGTGGCCGATGTTCGACTTCAGCGAGCCGAGCAGGAGCGGCTGTTCACGGTCCTGCCCGTAGGTCGCAAGCAGCGCCTGGGCCTCGATCGGGTCGCCGAGCGGCGTGCCCGTCCCGTGGCCCTCGACGGCGTCGACCTCACCGGCCGACAGCCCGGCGGCGGCCAGCGCCTGCCGAATGACGCGCTGCTGGGAGGGGCCGTTGGGCGCCGTCAGACCGTTCGAGGCACCGTCCTGGTTGACGGCCGAGCCGCGCAGGACGGCCAGCACCGGGTGCCCGTTGCGGCGGGCGTCCGAGAGCCGCTCCAGCACCAGCACGCCCGCGCCCTCGGCCCAGCCCGTCCCGTCCGCCGCGTCGGCGAACGCCTTGCAGCGCCCGTCCGAGGCCAGCCCGCCCTGCCGGGAGAACCCGGAGAAGCTCATCGGCGTCGACAGCACGGTGACGCCGCCCGCGAGGGCCAACGTGCACTCGCCGGCCCGCAGCGCCTGCGACGCCAGGTGCATCGCCACCAGCGAGGACGAGCACGCCGTGTCGACGGTGACCGCCGGGCCCTCCAGGCCGAAGGTGTACGACACCCGGCCGGACAGCACGCTCGCCGTCAGGCCGGTGGTCGCGTGGCCCTCCATGTCCTCGTCCGAGTTCATCACCACGCCGACGTAGTCGACGCCCGCCGTGCCGACGAACACGCCGGTGCGGCTGCCGCGCAGGCCGCTCGGGTCGATGCCCGCCCGCTCGAAGGCCTCCCACGAGGTCTCCAGCAGCAGGCGCTGCTGCGGGTCCATCGCGAGGGCCTCGCGCGGCGAGATCCCGAAGAAGCCCGCGTCGAACCCGCCGGCTGCGACGAACCCTCCCTCGACCGAGGCGCTGCTGCCGCTGCCCTCGCCGAGCAGCGCCGCCATGTCCCACCCGCGGTCGGCGGGGAACCCGGTGATGCCGTCCCGCCCGTCCGCAACCAGCCGCCAGAGCTCCTCGGGGGTGGTCACCCCGCCCGGCAGGCGGCACGCCATGCCGACGATGGCGATCGGCTCGTGCCGGCCGGACTCGGCCTCCAGCAGTCGTTGGCGTGTCTGGTGCAGGTCGGCCGTGACCCACTTGAGGTAGTCAACGAGCTTGCTGTCGTTCGACATGGGGGGTGGTGCCTTCCTGTGATGAGGCGGGTCGGTCAGCGGTCGCTCAGCCGGCCGAGCTCGTTGTCGATGAAGGCCAGGACCTCGTCCGCGCTCGCTGCTTCGAGCCGCTCCGCGATGGCGTCCTCGGCATTCTGCGCGTCCTGGTTTCGCAATTTCTCCAGCATTCGGCGCAACCGGAGCGAAACCGCGTTGCGGGTCGCCTCGTCGGTGTCCGCATCGGCCAGGGCCGCGTCCAGGCAGTCGAGTTGGCCGAGCAGCGCGGCGCCGTCCGCCGCGTCCTGCTCGTCCAGGAGCACGCCGAGCAGGTGTGCGGCGAGGACGGCGGACGTGGGGTGGTCGAAGACCAGGGTCGCGGGCAGGCGCAGGCCGGTGACGGCGGTGAGGCGGTTGCGCAGTTCCAGTGCGGTGAGGGAGTCGATGCCGAGGTCGTGGAAGTCCCGGTCGGCGGCGACGGCCTGCGGCGAGGCGTGGCCGAGGACGGCCGCCGCCTCGGTGCGGACCAGGTCCACGACGTGGCGCAGCCGGTCCGCCTCGCGCAGCTCGTAGAGGCGGGCGGCGAGCACGGCCACCGCGCCGGTGCGGCCGCCGGTGGACTCGGCCGCGCGGCGGGCGCCGCGGACGAGGCCGCGCAGCAGCGCGGGCACGGTGCCGGGCATCCGGGCCGGACCGGTGGCGCGGCCGATGGGGACGAGGTAGGGCTCGTCGATTCCCATGGCGGCGTCGAGCAGGGCGAGGCCCTGCGCCTCGGTGAGGGGCGGGACGCCGGTGGCGTGGATGCGGTGCAGGTCGGCTTCGGAGAGGGTCCCGGTCATGCCGGCGGTGGGCATCCAGGCGCCCCAGCCCAGGGACTGCGCGGGCAGCCCCCGGTGGCGGCGCCAGTGCGCGAGGGAGTCCAGGTAGACGTTGGCCGCCGCGTAGTTGCCCTGGCCCGCACTGCCCATCACGCCCGAGATGGAGGAGAACAGGACGAAGGCCTTGACATCCTGGTCCTTGGTCAGCTCGTGCAGGTTCCAGGCGGCATCGACCTTCGGGCGGAGCACGGCCGACAGCCGCTCGGGGGTGAGCGCCGTGACGATGCCGTCGTCCAGCACACCGGCCGCGTGCACGACACCCGTGACCGTCCGGCCGTCCAGGGCCCGCGCCAGCGCCTCACGGTCGGCCACGTCACAGGCCACCACCTCGACACGCGCGCCCAGCCCCGCCAACTCGTCCACCAACTCGGACGCGCCCCCGCGCCGGCTCAGCAACAACAGGTCCCGCACACCGTGTCCGGTCACCAGGTGCCGGGCGACGAGACGGCCCAGACCCCCGGTACCACCCGTGACCACCACGGTTCCCGCACCCCAGCCCGACCAGCGCCCACCGGGGGCCACGCGAGCCAGCCGACCCACCCGCACGGCTCCGGCACGGGCGGTGAACTGGGAGTCTCCACGGTCCAGTTGGGTGGAGAGGACAGGCAGCGCCGTCTTCACGTCCGACGCGCGCTCGACGTCGAGCAGGGCGAACCGGCCCGGGTTCTCCGACTCCGCCGCCCGCACCAGACCCCACACGGCAGCACCGACGAGGTCGGACACCTCGCCGCCCGCCGTGGCACCCCGCGTGACGAAGACGAGGCGCGCGTCCGCGAACCGAGGCTCGGCCAGCCACTCCTGCACCAGGCCCAGCGCCCACGCCGTCACCTCGTGCACGGCCTCCGGCGTCGAACCACCCGCCACCGGCGCGAGCACGACCTCCGGCACCTCGCCGGTCATGTCGGCGAGCGACGACACGTCCTCGCCCAAGGTGACGGCCTGCACGGGCCTGGCGGCCAGCGCCGGGACGTCCACCCAGTCGAGCCGCAGCAGCGCCCCGGCCGGTCCGCTCCGCTCGGCCACGGCGGCCGGCTCGCCCAGCGTCAGCGACCCCGCCGACAGCACGGGCCCGCCCGCCGCGTCCGCGACCTCGACGGACACCGCGTCCGCGTCCGCGCCCGCCCTCGCGACCCGCAGCCGCACGACGGCCGCGCCGGTCGCGTACAGCGCCACGTCGCGCCAGTCCGTGGGCACCAGCCGCTCGCCGCCGTCCGCCCCCGTCAGAGCGGCGATCTGGACGGCCGCCTCCAGCAGCGCCGGGTGCAGCCCGTACGGCGCCGCGTCCTCGGCCCGGCCCGGCAGCACGGCCTCGGCGAACACCTCGTCTCCCCGCTGCCACACCGCCTGCAACGCGCGGAACGCCGAACCGTGGTCCAGCGGGTCGTGGCAGTCCTCCGGGTCCACGGCGACCGCGTCCGCCGGGGGCCACGCAGAGGCGTCGAAGCCGCCCTCCGCCTCGCCGACGGCCAGCGCGCCGGTGGCGTGGCAGGTCCACGGACCGTCCACCGCGTCCTCCGGCCGCGTGTAGCAGCTCAGCGGGCGCGTCCCGGCCTCGTCCGGGGCACCGGCCACCAACTGGACGACGACGGCGCCGTTCTCGGGCAGCACCAGCGGCTCGGCGAGCGTCAGCCGCTCGACCCGGTCACAGGCCACCTGGTCGGCGGCCCGGAGGGCCAGCTCCAGGAACCCGGTCGCCGGGAAGACGGCCACGCCGCCCACCCGGTGGTCGCCCAGCCACGGCTGCGCCTTCAGCGACAGCCGACCGGTCAGCAGCACGCTGCCCGATTCGGCCGGGGAGACCACCGCGCCCAGCAGCGGGTGCCCGGCCGGCCGCAGGCCCGCGCCGGTCACGTCGCCCGCGTGCGCGGCCTGGGCGGGCCAGTAGCGCTCACGCTGGAAGGCGTACGTCGGCAGGTCGACGCGCCGGGCGTCGGTGCCGTCGAAGACCCGGGCCCAGTCGACGGGCACGCCCGCGACGTGGAGACGGGCGAGCGCCGTCAGCAGGACGCCCTCCTCCGGCCGGTCGGGGCGCAGCGCGGGGGTCGCGACGCGGTCGGCCCCCGCGTCGAGGTTCTGCTCGGCGAGGGCGGTGAGCACGCCGCCGGGACCGAGCTCCAGGTAGTCCGTCGCGCCGGCCGCGTCGAGGGTGCGGATGCCGTCGGTGAAGCGGACGGCGTCGCGGACGTGGCGCACCCAGTAGTCGGGGCTGGTGAAGTCCGCACCCAGAGCGCCGGTGAGGTTGGAGACCAGCGGGATCGAAGGGGCGTTGTAGCTCAGCCCGTTGAGGACCTCACGGAAGTCCTCCAGCATCGGATCCATCAGCGGGGAGTGGAAGGCGTGCGAGACCCTCAGCCGGGTCGTCCTGCGGTCGGCGAAGTACGCCTCGATCGCCGCGACGGCCTCCTTCGTACCCGAGACGACCACGGACGTCGGTCCGTTGACGGCCGCGATCGAAACGAAGTCGCCCAGCAACGGCAGGACTTCGTCCTCCGTCGCCTGCACCGCCAACATCGCGCCACCCGACGGCAGCGCCTGCATCAGACGGCCACGAGCACTCACCAGCCTGCACGCGTCCTCCAGCGAGAACACCCCGGCCACATGCGCCGCCGCGATCTCACCGATCGAGTGCCCGGCCACGAACTCCGGCCGCACGCCCAGCGATTCGACGAGACGGAACAGTGCCACCTCAACCGCGAACAGCCCGGCCTGGGCGTACGCGGTCTGGTTCAACAGCTCCTCGTCCTCGCCCCACACCACCTCACGCAAGCCCGGCTCGAACTCCGCACACACCGCGTCGAACGCCTCCGCGAACACCGGGAACCGGGCATACAACTCCCGCCCCATCCCCAACCGCTGCGACCCCTGCCCGGAGAACAGCAGCGCGAGCCTGCGCTCCCCCGCCGCGCCGCGCGTCACCTCGGCGCCGTCCAGCAGCACCGCCCGGTGCCCGAACCGCGACCGCCCCGCCAGCGACAGCCCGACGTCCACCGGCGAGCCGTCCAGGCCGGCGAGCCCGGCCAGTTGCGCGTCCAGCGCGGCCTCCGACGCTCCCGAGACCACCCACGGCACGACGCCCGGCGCGGTGCCTGGCTCCTTCGCCTGGTCCGCCACGGGCGCCTGCTCGACGATCACGTGGGCGTTCGTCCCGCTGATCCCGAACGACGAGACCCCGGCCCGTCGCGGGTGTCCGGCCTCCGGCCACGCACGCGCCTCCGTCAGGAGCTCCACCGCGCCGGCCGACCAGTCGACGTGCGAGGACGGCGCGTCGACGTACAGCGTCTTCGGCAGCACTCCCGCCCGCATCGCCTCCACCATCTTGATGACGCCCGCGACCCCGGCCGCCGCCTGGGTGTGCCCGAGGTTGGACTTCACCGAGCCGAGGAACAGCGGGAGTTCGCGGTCCTGTCCGTAGGTCGCGAGCAGCGCCTGGGCCTCGATCGGGTCGCCGAGGGTCGTGCCCGTGCCGTGCGCCTCGACGGCGTCCACCTCGGCGGCCGACAGCCCCGCGTTGGCCAGTGCCTGGCGGATCACGCGCTGCTGGGACGGACCATTGGGGGCCGTCAGGCCGTTCGACGCGCCGTCCTGGTTGACGGCGCTGCCACGTACAACGGCCAGCACCGGGTGCCCGTTGCGGCGGGCGTCCGAGAGCCGCTCCAGCACCAGCACACCGGCGCCCTCCGACCAGCCCGTCCCGTCGGCTCCGTCCGCGAACGCCTTGCAGCGCCCGTCCGAGGCCAGTCCGCCCTGCCGGGTGAAGCCGAGGAAGCTCATCGGCGTGGACAGCACGGTCACGCCGCCGGCCAGCGCCAGCGTGCACTCGCCGCTGTTGAGGGACTGCGCGGCCAGGTGCATCGCCACGAGCGAGGACGAGCAGGCGGTGTCGATCGTGAGCGCCGGGCCCTCCAGGCCGAAGCAGTACGACACCCGGCCCGAGATCACGCTGTTGGCCAGCCCGGTGCTCGCGTGGCCCTCCACCTCCTCCCGGGAGTTCATCACCAGCGAGGCGTAGTCCTGGCCCGTCGTGCCGACGAAGACGCCCGTCCGGCTGCCGCGCAACGCGGTCGGGTCGATGCCCGCCCGCTCGAAGGCCTCCCAGGACGTCTCCAGCAGGAGCCGCTGCTGCGGGTCCATCGCCAGGGCCTCACGCGGCGAGATGCCGAAGAAACCCGCGTCGAAGTCTCCCAGGCCGACGAGGAAGCCGCCCTGGCGGGTGGCGCTCACGCCGTGGCCGGTGCCGAAGAGCGCGTCGAGGTCCCAGCCCCGGTCGGTCGGGAAGTCGGTGATGCCGTCGCGGCCCTCGCTCAGGAGCCGCCAGAGGTCCTCGGGGGTCCGCACTCCGCCGGGCAGGCGGCAGGCCATGCCGACGATCGCGATCGGCGCCCCGGCGTCGGCGCGGGTGGCGGCCGCCGCCGGGGCCACCGAGTCGTGTTCTTCGCCGAGAAGTTCCCCGAGGAGGTACGCGGCGAGGGCGTGCGGGGTCGGGTAGTCGAAGACCATGGTCGCCGGGAGCCGGAGCCCGGTGACGTCGGCGAGGCGGTTGCGCAGCTCGATCGCGGTGAGGGAGTCGAACCCGAGGTCCCGGAACTCCCGTCCGGGGTCGACCGCCTGGCCCGAGGCGTGGCCGAGGACGCCGGCCGCCTCCACGCGGACGAGGTCGACGAGGTGACGCAGGCGGTCGCCCTCGCGCAGCTCGAAGAGACGGGCGGCGAGCGCGGCGCCCGTGCCCGTGGTGCTCGCGGCGGTGCGGCGCCCGGCGGGCAGGAGGGCGCGGAACAGCGTCGGCACCTCGCCGCGCGGGCGGGCGCCAGCGGCCATGCGGCCGGTCGCGACCAGGTAGGGCTCGTCGACGGCCCTGGCGGCGTCGAGCAGGGCGAGACCGTCCTCCTCGGTCAGGGGCGGGACGCCGGAGGAGCGGATCCGGTGCAGGTCGGCCTCGGAGAGCGTCCCCGTCATACCGGCCGTCGGCACCCACGCACCCCAGCCCAGCGACTGGGCGGGCAGGCCCCGGTGGCGGCGCCAGTGCGCCAGCGCGTCGAGGTAGACGTTCGCCGCCGCGTAGTTGCCCTGACCGGCGCTGCCCAACACACCGGATATCGACGAGAAGAGGACGAAGGCCTTGAGGTCCTGGTCCTTGGTCAGCTCGTGCAGGTTCCACGCCGCGTCCACCTTGGGGCGCAGTACGGCGGAGAGACGCTCGGGCGTCAGTGTGCTCACGACGCCGTCGTCCAGCACACCGGCCGCGTGCACGACACCCGTGACCGTCCGGCCGTGCAGCACCTCCCCGAGGGCCTCCCGGTCGGCGGCGTCACAGGCCACCACCTCGACGTCCGCGCCCAGCTCGCGCAGTTCCTCCAGCCACGCGCCGACGCCACCGCGGCGGCTCAGCAACAGCAGGTCCCGGACGCCGTGTTCCGCCACCAGGTGGCGCGCGACGATCCGGCCGAGGCCGCCGGTGCCGCCCGTGACGACGACCGTGCCCTCGCCCCAGCCCGCGGCCGGCCCGCCGCCCGCAGCGCGGGTCAGCCGGCCGACGCGCACGGCGCCCTCGCGGACCAGCACCTGCGACTCGCCGGTCGCCAGCACCGCGTCCAGCGGCAGCTCACCGTCCGCGTCCACGAGGGCGAACCGGCCCGGGTTCTCCGACTCGGCCGCCCGCACCAGACCCCACACGGCAGCACCGACGAGGTCGGACACCTCGCCGCCCGCCATGGCACCCCGCGTGACGAAGACGAGGCGCGCGTCCGCGAAGCGCGGCTCGGCCAGCCACTCCTGCACCAGGCCCAGCACCCACACCGTCACCTCGTGCACGGCCTCCGGCGTCGAACCACCCGCCACCGGGACCACCACAGCACCCGGCACGTCGTCGCCGAGCTCCGACAGCTCCGCGACCTCCACGCCCAGCGTCACGGACCGGACGCTCACCGGCCGGGCGGGCGCAGCCGCGACCCACTCCAGCCGCAGCAGCGACCCGTTCGCCCCACGGGACGCAGAGACCGGCTCGCCCATCTCCACGGACTCCGCCGACAGCACGAGCTCGCCCGCCGCGTCGGCGAGGACCAGCGACAGCGTGTCCGCGCCCGTCCGCGCCAGCCGGGCCCGCGCCACCGTGGCACCCGTGGCGTGCAGCGACACCCCGGACCACGCCACCGGCACGAGCCCTCGGTCGTCCGCCCGCAGGACGGCGGCCAGCAACGCCGGGTGCAGACCGAACCCGGCCGCCGAGCCAGCCAATTCGGCCGGCAGCTCGGCCTCGACGAAGGTCTCCTCGCCGCGCCGCCAGACGTCGGCGCCGTCCGCGACCGCGCCGGTCGGCGGCCAGACCGCCGCGTCGAAGTCGGCGGCGCGCGCTCCCGTGGCCAGCACCCCGGTGGCGTGCTCGGTCCAAGGCTCGTCGAGCCCGCCGTCGGGGCGCGAGAAGAAGGTCACCGTCCGCGCACCCGACTCGTCCGGCGTGCCGGCCCGGACCTGGACCATCGTGCCGCCACCCGCACCACCCAGGGCGAGCGGACGGGTGACGGCGAGCCGCTCGACCCGGTCGCAGCCGACGTGGTCGCCGACCCGGATCGCCAGCTCCAGGAACCCGGCCGCCGGGAAGACGTCCGCGTCGCCGTCCCACGCCGCCGCCGTGCCGGGCGAGAGCCGGCCGGTGAAGACGACGCTGTCCGTACCCGCGAGCGGCACGGCCGCCCCGAGCAGCGGGTGGTCCGCCGCCAGCAGACCGGCGGAGGCGACGTCGCCGACGCCGCTGCCCAGGGTGGGCCAGTAGTGCTCGTGCTGGAAGGCGTAGGTGGGCAGGTCGACGCGGTGGGCGCCGGTGCCGTCGAACAGCCGCGCCCAGTCGACCGGGACGCCCGCGACGTGCAGCCGGGCCAACGCGGTGACAAGGGTGCGCTCCTCGGACCGGCCCCGGCGCAGCAGCGGGAGTGCGGGGGCGTCCGAGTCCTGCTGGGCGAGGGCGGCGAGGACGCCGTCCGGGCCGAGTTCGACGAAGGCGGTCGCACCGGCGGTGTGCAGGGTGCGGATGCCGTCAGCGAAGCGGACGGCATCGCGGACATGGCGCACCCAGTAATCGGGGCTGGTGAAGTCCGCACCCAGAGCGCCGGTGAGGTTGGAGACCAGCGGAATCGAAGGAGCCTGATACGTCAGCCCGTTGAGAACCTCCCGGAAGTCCTCCAGCATCGGATCCATCAGCGGCGAGTGGAACGCGTGCGAGACCCTCAGCCGCGTGGTCTTGCGGTCGGCGAAGTGCTGGTGAACCGCCTCGACGGCCGCCTCGCTGCCCGAGACGACCACGGACGTCGATCCGTTGACGGCCGCAATCGACACGAAGTCACCCAACAACGGCAGGACTTCACCCTCCGCCGCCTGCACCGCCAGCATCGCACCACCCGACGGCAACGCCTGCATCAGACGGCCACGAGCACTCACCAGCCTGCACGCGTCCTCCAGCGAGAACACCCCGGCCACATGCGCCGCCGCGATCTCACCGATCGAGTGCCCCGCCACGAACTCCGGCCACACACCCAGGAATTCGAGCAGCCGGAACAACGCCACCTCAACCGCGAACAGCCCACACTGGGCATTCGCGGTCTGATTCAGCCGCTCCGCGTCCTCGCCCCACACCACCTCACGCAAGCCCGGCTCGAACTCCGCACACACAACATCGAACGCCTCCGCGAACACCGGGAACCGGGCATACAACTCCCGCCCCATCCCCAACCGCTGCGACCCCTGCCCGGAGAACAGGAACGCCGCCGACCGCTCCCCCGCCACCCCGCGCGCCACCTCGACGCCGCCCACCAGCACCGCCCGGTGCCCGAACCGCGACCGCCCCGCCAACGACAGCCCGACGTCCACCGGAGAACCCCCGACCCCGGCGAGCCGCTCCACCTGCGCGTCCAGCGCGGCCCCCGACTTCGCCGAGACCACCCACGGCACCACACCCGGCACGACCGAGAGATCCGCCCCAGACGCATCCTCCGCCGGAGCCTGCTCGACGATCACGTGCGCGTTCGTCCCGCTGATCCCGAACGAGGACACCCCCGCCCGGCGGGGCCGCTCGTCCCCCGGCCACTCGCGCGCCTCCGTCAGCAGCCGCACCGCGCCCGCCGACCAGTCCACACGCGAGGACGGCGTGTCCGCGTGCAGCGTCTTCGGCAGCACGCCCGCCCGCATCGCCTCCACCATCTTGATGACGCCCGCGACCCCGGCCGCCGCCTGGGCGTGGCCGAAGTTGGACTTCACCGAGCCCAGCCACAACGGCCGGCCGTCCTCCCGCCCCTGCCCGTAGGTGGCGAGGAGCGCCTGCGCCTCGATCGGGTCGCCGAGCGGCGTGCCCGTGCCGTGGCCCTCGACGGCGTCGACGTCGGCGGCCGTCAGCCCGGCGTTGGCGAGCGCCTGGCGGATCACCCGCTGCTGCGAGGGGCCGTTGGGCGCGGTGAAGCCGTTGGACGCGCCGTCCTGGTTCACCGCCGAGCCCCGGACGACCGCGAGGACGCGGTGCCCGTTGCGGCGGGCGTCCGAGAGCCGCTCCAGCACCAGCACGCCGACGCCTTCGGCCCAGCCCGTCCCGTCGGCCCCGTCGGCGAACGCCTTGCAGCGCCCGTCCGAGGCCAGTCCGCCCTGCCGGGAGAACTCCATCAGCGAGCCGGGCGTCGCCATCACGTTGACGCCGCCCGCGACGGCGAGCGTGCACTCGCCGGCCCGCAGCGCCTGGACCGCCCAGTGCAGGGCGACCAGCGAGGACGAGCAGGCGGTGTCGACCGTCACCGCCGGGCCCTCCAGCCCGAGGGTGTAGGAGAGGCGGCCGGAGAGGGCCGAGGCGGCGATGCCGGTGCCGATGTCGCCGGTGGCGTCGGCCAGGGAGCGCACCAGCAGGTACGCGTAGTCCTGGCCGTTGGTGCCGAGGAAGACACCGGTGCGGCTGCCGCGCAGGCCGCTCGGGTCGATGCCCGCCCGCTCGAAGGCCTCCCACGAGGTCTCCAGCAGCAGGCGCTGCTGGGGATCGGTGGAGACGGCCTCGCGGGGCGAGATGCCGAAGAAGTCGGCGTCGAAGCCGGACACCGAGTCGAGGAAGCCGCCGCGCCGCGAGACGCGGGTGCCGCGCTCGTCGACGCCGGCGTCCGCCAGGGCGCCGAGGTCCCAGCCGCGGTCGGCCGGGTAGCCGCCGGTGGCGTCGGTGCCGCCCGCCACGAGGTCCCAGAGGTCCTCCGGCGAGGCGACGCCGCCGGGGTAGCGGCAGGCCATGCCGATGACGGCGACGGGTTCGGCGGCCGCGGCCAGGAGCTGGCGGTTCTGCCTGCGCAGCCGTTCGGTCTCCTTCAACGAGGACCGGAGAGCGGCGACTACCTTGTCGTGGGGCGTGGTCATCTCTGCTCCGTCAGTCCTGGGCGTGGTCGGGGTCGTTGCGCAGGGCGGCCTGCACCAGGTCGTCCAGGTCCATCGCATCGATCGCGTCGGTGTCCTCGGCCTCCTGGGCGGGCGCGCCGTCGGCGAGCCTCAGCAGCGCGTCCAGGACGCCGCTGCGCCGCAGGCGGTCCAGCGGGACGGACTCGACGAGCGCCCGCAGGCGGGCGCGCTCGGGGTCGGCGCCGTCCGTTCCGGCCCCGCCGTCGCCCTCGAACAGCAGGCCGAGCAGGTGCGCGGCGAGCTCGGCCGGGCTCGGGTGGTCGAAGACCAGCGTCGGGGACAGGTCGAGGCCGGTGGCGGCGCCGAACCGGTTGCGCAGCTCGATCGCGCCGAGCGAGTCGAACCCGAGGTCACGGAAAGCCTTCTCGGGGCCGACGGCCTCGATGCCGGGCAGTCCGAGTACCTCGGCCGCGCGGCCGCGCACCAGCCCGAGGAGGGCGGCGGAGCGGCGGGCCGGGCTGAGCGCGGCCAGTTCCGCGCGCAGCTCGCGGCCGTTGGCGTTGCCTCCACCGGGGCCCTGCGGGTCGGCGTAGCCGGGGAGTTCGGCGAGCAGCCGGCTCGGGCGGACGGCGGTGAAGGCCCGGACGAAGCGCTCCGGGTCGACGTCGGCGACCAGGGTGGTCGGTGCGGTGTCGAGGACGGCGCGGCGCAGCGCGGCGACCGCGACGGCCGGGTCGAGCGGCTGGATGCCGGTGCGGCGGGCGGCCTCGCCGGCCCGGGCGTCGGCGGCCATGCCGCCGCCGGCCCAGGCGCCCCAGGAGAGGGAGGTGGCGGCGAGTCCGTCGGCGCGGCGGCGTTCGGCGAGGGCGTCGAGGACGGCGTTGGCGGCCGCGTAGTTGCCCTGGCCGGGGTTGCCGACGGCCGCGGAGGCGGAGGAGAACAGGGCGAAGACGGCGAGGTCGTGGTCCCGGGTCAGCTCGTCGAGCAGGAGGGCCGAGGTGGCCTTGGCGCGGTAGACGTCCTCGAAGCGGTCGGGGGTGAGGCCGTCGATGACGCCGTCGTCGAGCACGCCGGCGGCGTGGACGACGGCGGTCAGCGGGTGCTCGGCGGGCACGGCGGCCAGGGCGGCGGCGAGCGCCTCCCGGTCGGCCGCGTCGCAGGCCGCGACGGTGACGGCGGCGCCGGTGGCGGCGAGTTCCTCGCGGAGCTCGGCCGCCCCGGGGGCGTCCGGGCCTCGACGGCTCAGCAGTACGAGGTGCCGCGCGCCGGCGGCGGCGAGGCCGCGGGCGACCTCGGCGCCGAGCGCGCCGGTGCCGCCGGTGATCAGGACGGTGCCGGTCGGGTCCCAGTGCGCCTGGTCACCGGCGGGAGAACCACCGGCCGGAGAACCACCGGCCGTCGAGCCGCCGGGTGTGGCGGCCAGGCGCCGGCCGAGGACCCCGGTGGACCGGACGGCCAACTGGTCCTCCCCGTCCGGGTCGGCGAGGACGGCGGCCAGCAGGGTGGCGGTGCGCCGGTCGAGGCCGGCGGGCAGGTCGATCAGGCCGCCCCAGCGCTGCGGGAGTTCGAGGGCGGCGACCCGGCCGAGGCCCCAGACGGCCGCCTGGGCCAGACCGGTGACGCGGTCGCCGGGGGCGGCCGCGACGGCGTCCCGGGTGAGGCACCACAGGGGTGCGCCGATCCGGGCGTCGCCGAGGGCCTGCACCAGGGCGGCGGTGCGGGCGAGCCCGGCGGGGGCGCTGCCGTCCGCGGACTCGTCGAGCGCCAGGAGGGACACCACTGCGGTGATCTCCTCGGCCGTGTACGGGAGTTCGGCGAGCTGCTCGGCGAGGCCGGCCCGGTCGGTGTCGGCCTCGACGGTGAGCCGGACGGCGTCCGCGCCGAGTGCGGCCAGGACCGCGTCCGTCCAGGCCGTGTCACCGTGGCCGGCGGGCACGACGGCGAGCCAGGTACCGACCGGGGCCGCGGCGCGCGGCCGGTCGAGCGGCTTCCAGACGATCCGGCGGCGGCGGGCGTCCACGGCGGCCTGCTCCTCACGCCGGTCGTGCCAGTCGCGCAGCGCCGGGAGCACCTGGGCGAGGGCGTCGCCGTCGACGTCCAGGGTGCCGGCGAGCGCGTCGAGGGACGCCGTGCGCAGCGCCGTCCAGAACTCCCCGCCCGGGGCTGCGGCCGGGGTGAACGACTGCTCCGGCCAGTAGCGCTGCCGCTGGAACGGGTAGGTGGGCAGGTCGACCCGGTGGGCGCCGGTGCCGGCGAAGACGGCGGACCAGTCCGGCGCGAGCCCGTCGGTGTGCAGGCGGACGACGGCGGCGAGCAGGGTCGTGCGCTCGTCACGGCCGTGGCGCAGCGCGGTGGCGGTGACCACCGGGCGGGCCGGGTCGGCGTCCTCCCCGGTGTTGGCCTGGACGAGGGCGGACAACACACCGTCCGGGCCGAGTTCGAGGTGGCGGCGCACACCGCGGGCGGTGAGGGCGACGACGCCGTCGGCGAAACGGACGGCCTCGCGGACGTGGCGCACCCAGTACCGCGCCCCGTACGCCACCCCGGTGTCGCCGGTCAGGTTGGACACGAGCGGGATGCGCGGGGCGGCGTAGGCGATGCCCCGGGCGGTCCGCTCGAAGTCGTCGAGCATGGCGTCCATGTGTACGGAGTGAAACGCATGGCTCACCCGCAAACGCCTAGTCCTGCGTCCGTCGGCGGCGCATCCGGCGGCGATGCGTTCGACCGCGTCCGCGTCCCCGGAGAGGACGACGGCGCGCGGGCCGTTGACGGCGGCGATCGAAACGCCGTCCGTCAGCAGCGGCAGCACCTCCGCCTCCGTCGCCTCGACGGACACCATCGCTCCCCCGCCCGGCAGTTCGGACATCAGCCGGGCCCGAGCGGCCACCAGCGTGCAGGCGTCCTCCAGCGAGAACACCCCCGCCACGTGCGCCGCCGCGACCTCACCGATCGAGTGCCCGACCACGAAATCGGGCCGCAGACCCCACGACTCCACCAGCCGGAACAGCGCCACCTCCAACGCGAACAGCGCCGGCTGCGCATACCCCGTGTCATCCAGCAGCGCAGCCTCCGCCGACCCCTCCGCCGCGAACAGCACCGGGCGCAGCGGCCCGGCCAGCCGTCCTTCGAAGCCCGCGAGGACAGCGTCCAGCGCGTCGGCGAACACCGGGTGGGCGGCGTACAGCTCGCGCCCGGCGCCGGGGCGCTGCGAGCCCTGGCCGGGGAAGAGGAAGGCGGTCTTCCCGCCCAGCGCCGAGCCGTGGACGAGCTGCGGCACGGCCCGGCCGTCGACGAGGGCGTGCAGGCCCCGCGTCAGCTCGGTGCGGTCGGCGGCGAGCACGGCGGCCCGGTGGTCGAGCAGCGTGCGGGTGGTGGCGAGCGAGTGGCCGAGGTCGCGGACCGTCAGCTCCGGGTGCGCGGCGAGGTGGCCGAGCAGCAGGGCGGCCTGCTCGCGCAGCGCGGCGGGCGTCGCGGCGGAGAGCGGGACGGGCAGCGGTCGGTCGTCCGGGCGCTGGTCGGCCGGCTCGGCCGCGGGCGGCGCCTCGACGATCACGTGGGCGTTGGTGCCGCTCGCGCCGAAGGCGGAGACGGCCGCCCGGCGCGGGTGGCCGGTGGCCGGCCACGCGGTCTCCTCGGTGAGGAGCTCGGCGGCGCCGGCCGTCCAGTCGACGTGCGAGGACGGCGTGCCGACGTGCAGCGTGCGCGGCAGCAGCCCGTGCCGCATGGCCAGCACCATCTTGATGACCCCGGCCACGCCGGAGGCGGCCTGGGTGTGGCCCAGGTTCGACTTCAGCGCGCCGATCAGGACGGGCCGTTCGCGGTCCTGGCCGTAGGTGGCGAGCAGCGCCTGCGCCTCGATCGGGTCGCCGAGCCTGGTGCCGGTGCCGTGCGCCTCGACCGCGTCGACCTCCGCGGGCGCCAGGCCCGCGTTGGCCAGGGCGCGCCGGATGACGCGCTGCTGGGACGGGCCGTTGGGCGCGGTGATGCCGTTCGACGCGCCGTCCTGGTTGATCGCGGAGCCGCGCAGGACGGCCAGCACGCGGTGGCCGCGGCGCTCGGCGTCGGAGCGCCGCTCGACCACCAGGACGCCGACGCCCTCGGACCACGCGGTGCCCTCGGCGGCGTCGGAGAAGGTGCGGCAGCGCCCGTCCCGGGACAACGCCCCCATCTCGCCGAACTCCACGAAACCGACCGGGCTCGACATCACCGTCACACCGCCCGCCAGGGCCAGCGAGCACTCGCCGAACCGCAGCGCCTGGGCGGCCAGGTGCAGCGCCACCAGCGAGGACGAGCACGCGGTGTCCACGCTGACCGAGGGCCCCTCCAGCCCGAGGGTGTAGGAGAGCCGGCCGGAGAGCAGGCTCGCGGACTGCGCGGTCTCGACGTGCCCGAGCTGGCCGACGGCCGGCCGGTAGTCGCCGCTGCCGCCGCCGATGAACACGCCGGTGTCGCCGCCGCGCAGGCCCGCCGGGTCGATCCCGGCGCGCTCCAGCGCCTCCCACGCGGTCTCCAGGACGAGCCGCTGCTGCGGGTCGACGACCATCGCCTCGCGCGGGGAGACCCCGAAGAAGGCGGCGTCGAACTCGGCCGCGTCGTACAGGAACCCGCCCTGCTGGGTGACGCTGCGCCCGCGCCCGTCGCGGTCGCCGTGGGCGAGCCGGTCGAGGTCCCAGCCGCGGTCCGCCGGGAAGGGGCCGATCGCGTCGGTGCCCTCCCGCAGGAGCCGCCACAGGTCCTCGGGCGAACGGACGCCGCCCGGGTAGCGGCAGCCCATGCCGACGATCACGATCGGGTCGTCGGTGTCGGTCGCGACGGCCGGACGCTCCACCTCCTGCGCCTCGTCGAAGAGTTGGGCGCGGAGGTAGGCGGCGAGGGCCGCCGGGGTCGGGTAGTCGAACACGAGGGTCGCGGGCAGGCGCAGGCCGGTCGCGGTGGTGAGCCGGTTGCGCAGGTCGACGGCGGTCAGCGAGTCGAAGCCGAGGTCCTTGAACGGGTGCCCGGACGGCACGTCGTCGGCGTCGGCGTGGCCGAGCACGGCGGCCGACTCGGTCCGGACGATCGCCAGCAGCGCCTCGGTGCGCTCGGCCGCCGACCGCTCGCGCAGGCCGGCGCGCAGCGTGTCGGTGCGGCTCCCGGTCTCCTCCTCGGGGCGCGCGGCGACGCGGGCCTCGGGCAGGTCGGCGAAGAGCCGCGTCGGCCGGGCCTCGGCGAAGGCGGGCGCGAAACGCTCCCAGTCGACGTCGGCGACGGTGACGGCGGGGCCGTCGAGGGCGGCGGCGAGCGCCGCCAGGGCGCGGTCGGGCGCGATCGGCGGCAGCCCGTTGGCCCGCAGGTGCGCGGCCAGGGAGTCGGGCGTGCTGCCCGCCCAGGCGCCCCACGCGGCAGCGGTGCCGGCCCGCCCGGCGGCACGGCGGCCCTGGACGACGGCGGCGAGGAGGGCACTGGCGGCGGCCTCGTCGGCCCGGCCCCGCACACCCCAGGTGCCGGCGATCGACCCGAACAGCACGTAGGCGTCGAGCTCCCGGTCCGCGAACGCCTCGTCGAGCGCCCTGAGGTCGGCGAGCAGCCCGGCGAGGTGGTCGGCGGGCTCGCCGGCCCGGCCCGTGTAGAGGACGGCGGAGAGCCCGGGGAGCCCGAGGACGGAAGCGACGGCCTCCGGGTCACCGGGCGTGCCGGTGACGAGCGTCAGCTCGGCGCCCTGCTCGGCGAGTTCGGCGCGCAGGCGGTCGACGGCCTGGCCGTCGACGCCGGTGAGCAGCACCACCTGCCGGGCGCCCGCGTGGGCGAGCCAGCGGGCGGTGGGGGCCGCGTGGCCCTCCGGGTCGCCGACCACCAGGACCGTGCCGCGCGGGGTCCACGGGCGGGCGGTGTCGGCCGTCGTGGCGCGCACGAGACGGCGGGCGAAGGCTCCGGCGGGGCGCAGCGCCAGCTGGTCCTCGCCGTCCCCGGCCGTCAGCAGGGCGCGCAGGCGGGCCGAGGTGCGGGCGTCGGGCGCTTCCGGGAGGTCGATCAACCCGCCCCAGCGCCGCGGGTGTTCGAGGGCGGCCACCCGGCCGATGCCCCAGACGGCCGCCTGCGCGGCGACCTGCGGGGCCTCGGTGTCGCCGACGGCGACGGCGCCCCGGGTGAGGCACCACAGCGGTGCCTCGACGCCCGCCTCGCCGAGGGCGGCGAGCAGGGCGTCCGGCCGGGCGAGGCCGGTGGGCACGCCGTCGGGGGCGGCGAGCAGGGACACCACGCCGGTGATCGGCCCGGCGAGCGGGGCCGGGTCCGCAGCGGCGTCCCCGTCGGCCGCCACCCGCACGACGTCCGCGCCGAGGGCCGCGAGCACCACGGACGTCCAGGCGTCGTCGTCCCGGCCGGCCGGGACGAGGGCCAGCCACCTGCCCGGCAGGGCGTCCGGGCCGGTGGGGGCGGCGTACGGCTTCCAGACGGCGCGGTAGCGCAGCCGGTCGGCGTCCGTCCGCTCGGTCCGGCGGCGGCGCCACGCCGAGAGGGCGGGGAGCAGCGCGCCGAGCGACGTGTCGTCGTCGAGGCCCAGGGTCGTGCCGAGGGCGGCGGTGTCGGCGCGCTCGACGGCGGACCAGAACGCGGCGTCCGCCGGGTCGGCAGCGGCGACGGCCTCCGGCGCGCGCTCGGGCCAGTACAGCTCGCGCTGGAACGGGTAGGTGGGCAGGTCGGCGCGGCGGGCGCCGGTGCCCGCGAGCAGGGCGGTCCAGTCGACCGGCACGCCCGCGACGTGCAGGCGGGCGAGGGCGGTGACCAGGGTCCGCTCCTCGGGCCGGTCGCGGCGGCAGGTCGCTTCGGCCACGGGGTCGAGGTCGCGGGCGGACCGCTGGGCGAGCGCGGCGAGGACGCCGTCCGGGCCCAGCTCCAGGAAGGCGGTGGCGCCCGCCTCTTCGAGCGTCCGGACGCCGTCGGCAAAGCGGACGGTCTCGCGGACGTGCCGCACCCAGTACTCGGGCGACTCGACGTCCTCCGCCAGGGCGCCGGTCAGGTTGGAGACCAGCGGGATCGAAGGCGCCTGGTACACGAGCCCGTCGAGGACGGCCCGGAAGTCGTCGAGCATCGGCTCCATCAGCGGCGAGTGGAAGGCGTGCGAGACCCGCAGGCGGGTGGTCCGCCGGTCGGCGAAGTGCGCCTCGATCGCGGCGACGCCCTGGGCAGCGCCCGACACCACCACCGACGTCGGACCGTTCACCGCCGCGATCGAGACGAACTCGCCCAGCAGCGGCCGGACTTCGTCTTCCGAAGCCTCCACGGCGAGCATCGCGCCGCCCTCCGGGAGCGCCTGCATCAGCCGGCCGCGCGCCGCCACGAGGGCGCACGCGTCCTCCAGCGAGAACACCCCGGCCACGTGCGCGGCCGCGATCTCACCGATCGAGTGCCCGGCCACGAACTCCGGCCGCACGCCCAGGGATTCGACGAGCCGGAACAGCGCCACCTCGACGGCGAACAGCCCGGCCTGGGCGTATTCCGTCCGGTTCAGCAGCTCCGCGTCCTCGCCCCACACCACGTCCCGCAGCGGCCGGTCCAGCAGTTGGTCCAGCCGCGCGCAGACGCCGTCGAAGGCCTCGGCGAACGCCGCGAAGCGGGCGGACAACTCCCGTCCCATGCCGAGCCGTTGCGAGCCCTGCCCGGAAAACAGGAAGGCCGTCGAACGCTCGGCGGCGACGCCGCGCGCGACCTCGGCGCCGTCCAGCAGCACGGCCCGGTGCCCGAGCGAGGCCCGGCCGACGGCCAGCGAGTGGGCGACGTCCAGCGCGGACGGCCCGTCCAGCTCGGCGAGGCGCGCGAGCGAAGCGTCCAGCGCGGCCTCCGACTTGGCGGAGACCACCCACGGCGCGGCGTCTGCGGTCAGCACCGGACCGGCCTGGTCCACAGCCGCAGGCGCCTGCTCCAGCAGGACGTGCGCGTTGGTGCCGCTGACGCCGAAGGCGGAGACGCCGGCCCGGCGCGGGCGGCCGGTCTCCGGCCAGTCGCGGGCCTGCGTCAGGAGCTCCACGGCGCCGGCCGTCCAGTCGACGTGCCGGGAGGGCGCGTCGACGTGCAGCGACTGCGGCAGCGCGCCGTGCTGCATCGCGAGCACGGTCTTGATCACACCGGCGACGCCGGCGGCGGCCTGGGTGTGGCCGAGGTTGGACTTCACCGAGCCGAGCAGGAGCGGCAGTTCGCGGTCCCGCCCGTAGGCGGCCAGCAGGGCGTGCGCCTCGATCGGGTCGCCGAGGGCGGTGCCGGTGCCGTGCGCCTCGACGGCGTCGACCTCGGCGGCGGTCAGGCCCGCGTCGGCGAGGGCCGCGCGGATCACCCGCTGCTGGGCCCGTCCGTTGGGGGCCGTCAGCCCGTTGGAGGCGCCGTCCTGGTTGACGGCGCTGCCGCGCACGACCGCGAGCACCGGGTGCCCGAGCCGGCGGGCGTCGGAGAGCCGCTCCAGGACGAGCACGCCCGCGCCCTCGGACCACGCGGTGCCGTCGGCGGCGTCGGCGAAGGGCTTGCAGCGGCCGTCGGCGGCGAGGCCGCCCTGCGCGGTGAACTCGACGAAGGCGTCCGGGCTGGACATCACCGAGGCGCCGCCGGCCAGGGCCAGCGAGCACTCCCCGGCGCGCAGCGCGCGGGCGGCCAGGTGGAGCGAGACGAGGGCGGAGGAGCACGCGGTGTCGACGGTGACGGCCGGGCCCTCCAGCCCGAGCGTGTAGGAGAGGCGGCCGGACAGGACGCTCGCGGTGTTGCCGGTGGCGGCGTGGCCGCGGACGTCTGCGGTGCCGCGGCGCAGCACGGTCAGGTAGTCCTGGCCGTTGGTGCCGACGAAGACGCCGGTGTCGCTGCCGCGCAGGCGGTCGGGGGCGATGCCGGAGCGCTCCAGGGCCTCCCAGGAGGTCTCCAGGAGGAGGCGCTGCTGGGGGTCCATGGCGAGGGCTTCGCGGGGCGAGATGCCGAAGAAGCGGGCGTCGAAGCGGCCGACGCCGTCGAGGAAGCCGCCGTGGAGGGTGGCGGAGCCGCCGCGGCCGAGGGCGTCGAGGTCCCAGCCGCGGTCGGCGGGGAACGGGCGGACGGCGTCGGCGCCGTCGCCGTCGCCGAGCAGTCGCCAGAGGTCCTCCGGCGACTCGATGCCGCCGGGGAAGCGGCAGGCCATGCCGACGATCACGACGGGGTCGTCCGGGACGTCCCGCAGGACCGGGGCCCGGTCGGGTTCGGGCAGGGTGCCGAGGAGTTCGGCGAGGAGGTGGGCGGCCAGGTCGGCCGGGGTCGGGTGGTCGTAGACCAGGGTGGCGGGCAGGCTCAGGCCGGTGGCGGCGGTCAGGGCGTTGCGCAGCTCGACGGTGGTGAGGGAGTCCATGCCGAGGTCGGTGAAGGGCTGGTCGGCGCCGACGCGCTCGCCGCCCGCGTGGCCGAGGACGGCCGCGACGCGGGTGCGCACGAAGTCGAGGACGAACCGCTCCCCGGCCTGCTCGGACAGCTCGGCGAGGCGCTGCCGCAGCCCGGACTCCGGGGCGGCGGTGGCCGCACGGTCGGCCGGTCCAGCCAGCGCGGCGATCAGCGGGACGGGCCGCTGCGCGGTGAAGACCGCGGCGAAACGCCGCCAGTCGATGTCGGCGACGGTGAGCGCGGTGTCGTCGTGGTCGAGGGCGTGCCCGAGGGCGGTCAGGGCGCGCTCGGGCGCCATGGGGCCGTAGCCGCCGCGGCGCACCCGCTGTTCGACGCCGGCCCCGGCCATGCCGTCGCCGGCCCACGGGCCCCAGGCGATCGCGGTGGCCGGGCGACCGTCGGCGCGCCGCTGCTCGGCGAGGGCGTCGAGGTGGGCGTTGGCGGCGGCGTAGTTGGCCTGGCCGGCGGCGCCGATGGTGCCGGCGGTCGAGGTGAAGAGGACGAAGGCCGCGAGGTCGGTGTCGCGGGTCAGCTCGTCGAGGTGGTGCGCGGCGTCGACCTTGGGGCGGAACACCTCGGCGAAGTGCTCGGCGGTCAGGGTGTCGAGGGTGCCGTCGGCGACGACGCCGGCGGTGTGGAAGACGGCGGTGAGCGGCCGGTCGGCGGGGACGGCGGCGAGGACGGCCGCGAGGGCGTCCCGGTCGGCGGCGTCGCAGGCGGCCAGGGTGACGTCGGCGCCGAGGGCGGCGAGGTCCGCGCGCAGCTGCTCGGCGCCGGGAGCGTCCGCGCCGCGACGGCTGAGCAGCAGCAGGTGCGCGGCGCCCCGGGCGGCGAGGCGACGGGCGAGCTGCCCGCCGAGGCCGCCGGTACCGCCGGTGATGAGGACGGTGCCGGCGGGCGTGTACGGCCGGGCGGCCGGGCGCTCGCCCAGCGGGTGGCGCAGCGGGTGACCCAGCGAGTGGCGCAGCGGGTGGCGCACGAGGCGCCGGACGAAGGTGCCGGAGGCACGGACGGCGAGCTGGTCCTCGCCGTCGGTGCGGGCGAGCGCGGCGGCCAGGCGGCGCAGCGCGGTGTCGTCGGGCTGCTCCGGCAGGTCGATCAGCCCGCCCCAGCGGGTGGGCAGTTCGAGGGCGGCGGAGCGGCCGAGGCCCCAGACGGCGGCCTGCCGGGGGTCGGCGGGCCGGTCGGAGCGGCCGGTGGCGACGGCACCGCGGGTGAGGCACCACAGCGGGGCGGTGGGGCCGGCGTCGCCGAGGGCCTGGACGGCGGTGAGGGTGGCGGCGAGCGGGTCGTCGCCGAGGGCGAGCAGGGACAGGACGCCGGTGAACCCGCCTTCCTCCGTGGTCACGTCACGCAGCTGCGAAGCGAGCGCGGCCCGGTCGCCGCAGACCCGGAGGGTCACCCCGTCGACGAGCCCGTCCGCCCACGGCGCGTCGTCCGACACGAGCACCAGCCAGCGGCCGGACGGCCGGGCCGCCGCAGCGCCCGCCCCGTCGAGCGGCGCCCAGGAGGCGCGGTAGCGCCAGGCGTCCACGGCGGAGCGCTCACGGCGGGCGCGGCGCCAGGTGGAGAGGGCGGTCACGGTGTCGCGGTCGAGGTCCAGCCCGGTGCCGAGCGCCCCGAGGTCGCCGCGGTCGACGGCGGCCCAGAACTCGGCGTCCACGGGGTCGGATCCCACCGACGGGGCGGACCGGCCCTCCGGCCAGTAGCGCTCCCGCTGGAACGGGTACGTGGGCAGGTCGGCACGGCGGGCGCCGGTGCCGGCGAAGACGGCCGCCCAGTCCGGGCGCAGGCCGCCGACCGCCAGCCGGGCGAGCGCGGCCGTGAGGGCCGGGGCGCCGGGCCGGCCGCGCCGCAGCGCGGGCACGCCGGTGAGGCGGGCGCCGTCGCCGAGGGTGTCGCGGGCGGCGGCGGTGAGGACGCCGTCCGGGCCGAGTTCGAGGAAGGCAGCGGCGCCGTGGCCCGCGAGCGCCCGGACGGCGTCGGCGAAGCGAACGGTGCCGCGCACCTGCCGGGCCCAGTACGCGGGCGCGGCGAGCTCGTCGGCGGTGGCGGGCGCGCCGGTGACGGTGGAGATCAGCGGGATCGCCGGGGCGTCGTAGGTGAGCGCGGCGGCGGCGCGGGTGTAGGCGTCGAGCATCGGCTCCATGTGCGGGGAGTGGAAGGCGTGCGAGACGCGCAGGCGCTTGGTGCGCCGCCCGTCGGCCGCGAACTGCTCGGCGATCCGCAGGACTTCACCCTCGTCGCCCGCGAGGACGAGCGAGGCGGGCCCGTTGACGGCGGCGATCGAAACGCCGTCCGTCAGCAGCGGCAGCACCTCCGCCTCCGTCGCCTCGACGGACACCATCGCTCCCCCGCCCGGCAGTTCGGACATCAGCCGGGCCCGAGCGGCCACCAGCGTGCAGGCGTCCTCCAGCGAGAACACCCCCGCCACGTGCGCCGCCGCGACCTCACCGATCGAGTGCCCGACCACGAAATCGGGCCGCAGACCCCACGACTCCACCAGCCGGAACAGCGCCACCTCCAACGCGAACAGCGCCGGCTGCGCATACCCCGTGTCATCCAGCAGCGCAGCCTCCGCCGACCCCTCCGCCGCGAACAGGACGTCCCGGACGGGCCGTTCGTAGCCGAGGTCGAAGCGGGCGAGGACGGCGTCCAGCGCCTCCGCGTACACCGGGTACCGGTCGTACAGCTCCCTGCCCATCGCCGGGTACTGGCTCCCCTGGCCGGTGAACAGGAACGCCAGGCCGCCGCCGGCCGCCCGGCCGGTGACGAGGGCGGCGTCCGGCAGGCCGTCGCGCAGGGCGGCGAGGGCGCGCCGCAGCTCGGCGCGGTCGCCGGTGGTGACGGCGGCGCGGCGGTCGAGCGCGCTGCGGGTGGTGGCGAGGGAGAACGCCAGGTCGGCGAGCGGCAGTTCGGGCTGCCCGTCGAGCGCGGCGAGCAGCCGACCGGCCTGGGCGCGCAGGGCCTCGTCGGTACGGGCGGACAGCGCGAAGGGCACGGTGTCACCGTCCGTCGGCGCAGCTGCCACAGCGGTGGCCGGTGCCTGTTCGAGGATCACGTGCGCGTTGGTGCCGCTCAGCCCGAAGGAGGAGACGGCGGCGCGGCGCGGACGCCCGGTCTCGGGCCAGTCGCGCGCCTCGGCGAGGAGCTCGATGGCGCCCTCCGTCCAGTCGACGTGCGTGGACGGCCGGTCGATGTGCAGGCTGGCCGGGAGCACGCCGCTGCGCAGCGCGAGCACGGTCTTGATGACGCCGGCCACGCCGGAGGCCATCTGGGTGTGGCCGATGTTGGACTTCACCGAGCCGAGCAGCAGCGGCAGTTCGCGGTCCTGGCCGTAGGTCGCGAGCAGCGCCTGCGCCTCGATCGGGTCGCCGAGCCTGGTGCCGGTGCCGTGGCCCTCGACCACGTCGACCTCGCCCGGGGCGAGCCGTGCGCCGGCGAGCGCGGCACGGATCACGCGCTGCTGCGCGGGCCCGTTGGGCGCGGTGAGGCCGTTGGAGGCGCCGTCCTGGTTGACGGCGGAGCCGCGCAGGACGGCGAGCACCGGGTGGCCGAGCCGCTCGGCGTCGGAGAGGCGCTCGACCAGGACGAGGCCGACGCCCTCGGCGAGGCTCATGCCGTCGGCGGCCTCGGCGTAGGCCTTGCAGCGGCCGTCGACGGCCATCGCGCGCTGGCGGCTGAAGCCGACGAACGCGTTGGGCGTGGCCATCACGCTGACGCCGCCGGCGAGGGCGAGGGCGCTCTCCCCGTTGCGCAGCGACTGGCAGGCCAGGTGCAGGGCGACGAGCGAGGACGAGCACGCGGTGTCGAGCGTGACGGCCGGGCCCTCGAAGCCGAAGGTGTAGGAGAGCCGGCCGGACAGGACGCTCGGGATGATGCCGGTGACGAGGTGCCCCTCGGCGCCGTCCTGGGCGGAGTCGCCGGGGCGGTAGTCCTGGTAGCTGGCGCCGATGAAGGTACCGGTGGGGCTGCCGCGCAGGGCGGACGGGTCGAGGCCGGCGCGCTCCATGGCCTCCCAGGCCGTCTCCAGGAGGAGGCGCTGCTGCGGGTCCATCGCCAGGGCCTCGCGCGGGGAGATGCCGAAGAACGCGGCGTCGAACTCGGCGACGTCCCGCAGGAAGCCGCCGCGCACCGAGTACGTGCGGCCGGGCGCGTCCGGGTCCGGGTCGTACAGCCCCTCGGTGTCCCAGCCGCGGTCCGCCGGGAACTCGGTGATGGCGTCGCCGCCCGAGGTGACGAGCCGCCACAGGTCCTCGGGCGAGGCGATCCCGCCGGGGTAGCGGCAGCTCATGCCGATGATCGCGATCGGCTCGTCCGGTGCGGCGCCCACCATCGTGGCGGCGGGGCCGTCGGCGGCGGCGCCGGCGATCCTCTCGCGCAGGAAGCGCACCAGGGCGAGCGGGTTCGGGTGGTCGAACACGAGGGTGCTGGGCAGCGTGAGCCCGGTCGCGGCGGCCAGCCGGTTGCGCAGGTCGACGGCGGTCAGCGAGTCGAAGCCGACGTCGCGGAATGCCCGCTGCTCGGACAGCACGTCGGGCGAGGCGTGACCGAGCGTGGTGGCCGCCTCGGCCCGGACCAGGTCCAGCAGCCGGCGCTCCTGCTCGGCGACCGGCAGGGCTCGCAGCCGGGCGACGAACTCGCCGTCCCTGGACGGGCGTTCGGCGGCCTCGGCGAGTCGGCGCACCTCGGGGACGTCCTCGAACAGGGCGGTCGGGCGACCGGAGGTGAAGACCGGGTGGTAGTGCTCCCAGTCGACGTCGGCGATCGCGAGCACCTGCTCGTCGGCGTCCAGGGCCTGGCGCAGCCCGTCCAGGGCGAGCGCGGGGTCCATGAAGTCCAGGCCGCTGCGCCGGATCCGGCCGGGGTCGACGCGGCCGAGCTTCAGGTCGTCGGCCCAGATGCCCCAGGAGATCGCGGTCGCCCGGCCGCCGCGGGCGCGGCGGTGCTCGGCGAGCGCGTTGAGGTAGGCGTTGCCCGCGACGTAGGCGGCGTGCCGGCCGCTGCCCCACATGCCGGCGGTGGAGGAGTAGAGGACGAAGGCGTCGAGCTGGTCGTCGGGCAGGAGCTCGTCGAGGTGGCGGGCGCCGGCGGTCTTGGCGTCCAGGACCTTGGCGAAGGCCTCGTGGGTGGTCTCCTCGATCGACAGCAGCTCGATGACGGCGGCGGTGTGCACGACGGTGCGCACCTCGTGGCCGGCGGCGGCGAGGTCGGCGAGCATCCGCGCGACGGCGTCGCGGTCGGTGAGGTCGCAGGCCGCCAGCTGGGCCGTGCAGCCCGCGGCGGCGAGCTCGGCGAGCAGTTCGGCGGCGCCCGGCGCGGTGGCGCCGCGGCGGCTGGTGAGCACGATCCGCTCGGCGCCCTCGGCGGCGAGGCGGCGGGCCAGGTGCGGGGCGAGGGTGCCGGTGCCGCCGGTGATGAGGACGGTGCCGCGCAGCGGCCGGGCCTCCCGGCGGGTGGCGGCCTCGGCGCGCACGATGCGCCGGGCGTAGGCGCCGGAGGGGCGGATCGCCACCTGGTCCTCGTCGCGGGCGGCCAGCACGGCGGCCAGCCGCTCGCCGCCGCGCCGGTCGAGCGCGTCGGGCAGGTCGACGACGCCGCCGAAGCGCTGCGGGTGCTCCAGGGCGGCCGTCCAGCCGAGGCCGTGGACCTGTGCCTGCACCGGGTTGGCGACCCGGTCGGTGCGCCCGGCGGCGACGGCGCCCCGGGTGAGGCACCACAGCGGCGCGTCCTGCCCGGCGTCGCCGAGGGCCTGGATCAGGGCGAGCGTGAGCGCGACGCCCTCGGGCAGGGCGGGGTGGCGCTCGCCCGGCCGCTCGGCGGTGGCGAGCAGGGAGACGATGCCCGTCAGGCCGTCGACGGCGGGCTCCAGGAGCGCGGCGAGCCGCCCGCGGTCGGTGCAGGTGTCGTCCAGGACGAGCCGCTCGACCGCCGCGCCGTGCGCGGTCAGCGCCTCCGCGACGTCCTCGCCTTCGCCCTCCGTGGCGGTGACGAGCAGCCAGGTGCCGTCCAGCCCGGCGGGAGCGACGGAGAGCGGCTTCCACGTCGCCCGGTAGCGCCAGGAGTCGAGCGTCGAGCGCTCCCGACGGCGGCGGTGCCAGTCGGACAGCGCGGGCAGCACCGGCGCGAGCGCGCCGCTGTCGACGCGCAGCCGGGCGGCCAGCGCCTCGACGTCGGCCTCCTCGACGGCGCTCCAGAACTCGCCGTCCTCCGGCTCCGCGCCGGGGCGCGGCGCGACGGCCCAGAGGTGCTCGTGCTGGAAGGCGTAGGTGGGCAGCGGCACGCGGCGCCCGCCGGCCGTGCGGGCGGACCAGTCGGCCCGTCCGCCGCGAACGAAGGCCTCGGCGAGCGAGGCGAGGAAACGGTCGGTGCCGCCCTTGTCGCGGCGCAGGGTGCCGACGGCGGTGGCACGGTCGCCGCGGTCCTCGGCGGTGGCCTCGATCACCATGGTGAGCACGGCGTGCGGGCTGACCTCGACGAACAGGCCGTGGCCCTGGGCCATCAACTCCCGCACGGCCGGGTCGAAGCGCACCGGGTTGCGCAGGTTGCGGTACCAGTAGCCGGCGTCCATGGCGGTGGTGCCGAGCCAGTCGCCGGTGACGGTGGAGAAGAACGGCACCTCGGCGGCGCGCGGGCGCACGGGGGCGAGGTCCGTCAGGAGGTCCTCCCTGAGGAGTTCGACCTGGGCGGAGTGCGAGCCGTAGTCCACGCTGATCCGCCGGGCGCGCAGGCCCTCGGCCTCGAACTCGGCCATGAGCTCGTCGAGTTCACCGGCCGGACCGGCGACGACGACGGTCCTCGGCCCGTTCACGGCGGCGACGGCGAGCCCGCCGCCGCGCGAGCGCAGCCGCTCCTCGGCCTCCTCGGCGGACAGCGGCACGGAGACCATCCCGCCGGAGCCCGCCAGGACGCGGCCGATGAGGCGGCTGCGCAGCGCGGCCACGCGGGCGCCGTCCTCCAGGGAGAGCGCCCCGGCGACGACGGCGGCGGCGATCTCGCCCTGGGAGTGGCCCACCACGGCGTCCGGGTGGATGCCGTGGGCGCGCCACAGTGCGGCGAGGGCCACCATGACGGCGAAGGTCGCCGGCTGGACCACGTCGACGCGGTCCAGCGCGGGCGCGTCCTCGGCCTGGCGCAGCACGTCGAGCAGCGACCAGTCGACGTGCGCGGACAGGGCCGCCGCGCACTCGGCGATGCGCTCGGCGAACACCGGCGACTCGTCCAGCAGCCGGGCGCCCATGCCGGCCCACTGGGAGCCCTGGCCGGGGAAGACGAAGACGGTGCGGCCGCCGTCCTCGGCGAGGCCCCGGACGGCGTTCGGCGCGGAGGCGCCGGCGGCGAGCGCGGCGAGGCCCTCGCGCAGCTCGGCGGCGTCGGCGCCGAGCACGACGGCGCGGTGCTCGAAGAGGGCGCGGGTGGTCAGCAGGGTGTGGGCGACGTCGTGGAGGCGCAGGCCCGGCTCGACGTCGAGGTGGTCGGCCAGGCGCGCGGCCTGGGCGCGCAGGGCGGCGGGGGTGCGGGCGGAGAGCACCCACGGCACGACGCCGTCGGACGCCCCGGCGCTCTCGGTCGGGAGGGCGGCGGGCGCCTCCTCCAGCACGACGTGCGCGTTGGTGCCGCTGATGCCGAAGGAGGAGACCGCGCAGCGGCGGGTCCGCTCGCCGGCCGGCCACGGCGTGGCCTCGTTGAGCAGGGTGACGGTGCCCGGCGTCCAGTCGATGTGCGAGGACGGCTCGGCGGCGTGCAGGGTGGCCGGCAGCACGCCGTGGCGCAGCGCCTGGACCATCTTGATCACGCCCGCGACGCCGGCCGCCGACTGGGTGTGGCCGAGGTTGGACTTGACCGAGCCGAGCAGCAGCGGGCGCTGAGGGTCCCGGTCGCGCCCGTACGCGGCCTGGAGGGCCTGGGCCTCGATCGGGTCGCCGAGGGCCGTACCGGTGCCGTGCGCCTCGATGGCGTCGACGTCGTCGGGGGTGAGGCCCGCGTTGTGCAGGGCCAGGCGGATGACGCGCTGCTGGGACGGCCCGTTGGGCGCGGTGAGCCCGTTGGAGGCGCCGTCCTGGTTGATCGCGGAGCCGCGGATGACGGCGAGCACCTGGTGGCCGTTGCGCTCGGCGTCGGAGAGCCGCTCCAGGACGACGACGCCGACGCCCTCGGCGAGGGTCATGCCGTCGGCGGCCTCGGAGAAGGCCTTGCAGCGGCCGTCGGCGGCGAGCGCGCGCTGGCGGCTGAAGGCGATGAAGGCGTTCGGACTGGTCATGACGGTGGCGCCGCCGGCGAGCGCGAGGGAGCTCTCGCCACCGCGCAGCGACTGGCAGGCCAGGTGCAGGGCGACGAGCGACGAGGAGCACGCGGTGTCGACGGTGACGGCGGGGCCCTCCAGGCCGAACAGGTAGGCGAGGCGGCCGGAGAGCACGCTCGGGCTGGTGCCGGTGACGGCGTGCCCGGCGGAGCTGTCGTCCATGCCGAGCCCGTACTCCTGGTACGTGGACCCGATGAAGGTGCCGGTCGCGCTGCCGTGGACGGAGGTCGGGTCGATGCCCGCGGATTCGAGGGCCTCCCAGGTCGTCTCCAGCAGCAGGCGCTGCTGCGGGTCCATCGCCAGGGCCTCGCGCGGGGAGATGCCGAAGAACGCGGCGTCGAACTCGCCGGCCTCGTGCAGGAAGCCGCCCCGGGTGGAGTAGGTGCGGCCGGGGGTGTCCGGGTCCGGGTCGTAGATACCGGTGTCCCAGCCGCGGTTCTCCGGGAACTCGGAGATGGCGTCGGTGCCCTCGGCGACGAGCCGCCACAGCTGGTCGGGGCTTGCGGCGCCGCCGGGGAAGCGGCAGCCCATGCCGACGATGGCGATCGGCTCGTCCGGGTCGGCGGCGGCGACCGGCGGCGCCGTCACGTCCTGAGGTCCGTCGAGCAGTTCGCCGCGCAGGAAGGCGGCGAGGGCGACCGGCGTCGGGTGGTCGAAGGCCATCGTGCTGGGCAGCGGCAGACCGGTCAGGGCGGCGAGGCGCTTGCGCAGCTCGACGGCGGTCAGCGAGTCGAAGCCGGCGTCGCGGAAGGCACGCTTCTCGGGCACGCCGTCGACGGAGCCGTGGCCGAGGACGGCGGCGGCCTCGCGGCGCACCAGGTCGACGAGCAGGCGGTCGCGCTCGCCCTCGGACCGGCCGCGCAGGCGGCGGACGAGGTCGGAGGCGGCCCCGGCGCCGGCCGCGGCGCCGCGGGCGAGGGCGCGGACCTCGGGCAGCTCGTCGAACAGGGCGCTCGGCCGGGCGGCGGTGAAGACGGGGGCGTAGCGCTCCCAGTCGACGTCCGCCACGGTCACGGCGACATCCTCGTGCACGATCGCGCGGCGCAGCTCGGTGAGCGCGGTCTCCGGGGCGAGGAGGCGCAGGCCCTGGCGGCGCAGGGCGTCGGAGACGGCCTCGTGGGCGGCCATGCCGGCGCCGGCCCACGGGCCCCAGGCGATCGAGGTGGCGGTCAGGCCGCGGGCGCGGCGGTTCACGGCGAGGGCGTCGAGGTAGGCGTTGGCGGCGGCGTAGGCGCTCTGCCCGGCGCTGCCCCAGATGCCGGCGACGGAGGAGAACAGGACGAAGAAGTCCAGGTCGTGGTCGGCAAGGAGGGCGTCGAGGTGGGCGGCGCCGTGGAGCTTGGCGGCGGTGAGCGCGGCGACCTCGGCGACCGGGGTGTCCGCGAGCGGGGCGGCCTGGCCGATGCCGGCGGCGTGCACGACGCCGGTCAGCGGGTGCTCGGCCGGGACGGCGGCGAGGACGGCGGCGAGCGCGTCGCGGTCGGCGACGTCGCAGGCGACGACGGCCGCGGTGGCGCCGTGCTCGGCGAGTTCGGCGACGAGTTCGGCGGCGCCGGGGGCGTCCGGGCCGCGGCGGCCGGTGAGCACGAGGTGCCGGGCGCCGCTGCGGGCCAGCCAGCGGGCGACCTCGGCGCCGAGCGCGCCGGTGCCGCCGGTGACGAGGACGGTGCCGTCTGCGGTGAACTCCTCGGCGCGGGGCAGCTCGTCGACGGCGTGCCGCACCAGGCGGCGGCCGTAGACGGCGCTGCCGCGCAGCGCGACCTGGTCCTCTCCCCCGCGCTCGCTGCCCGCGAGGACGCCGACGAGGCTCTGCACGGTCGGTGCGTCCAGCACCGGCGGCAGGTCGACCAGCCCGCCCGGCACCTGCGGGCGCTCCAGGGCGGCGACCCGGCCGAGGCCCCACGTGGCGGCCTGGACGGGGTTGGTGAGCGGGTCGGCGGGCCCGGTGGAGACGGCGCCGCGGGTGACCGTCCACAGCGGAGCGGCGGAGCGGAGGTCGCCGAGGGCCTGGGCGAGGACGACGCCGAGCGCGATCCCCTCCGGCAGGCCGGGCCCGGGGGTGGACCGGTCAGCCAGCGGGACGAGCGACAGGATTCCGCTCAGCTCGCCGAACTCTGCTATGCGGCGGGCGAGTTCGGCGCGGTCGCGGCAGTTCTCGGCCAGTGCCAGCCGTTCCAGGCGGGCACCGTGGCCGCGCAGCGCGTCGAGCAGGTCGGCGTCGTCGACGGCGTCGGTGGTGACGACCAGCCAGGTGCCGTCCAGCACGGGCGCGGCCGCCGGGCGGACCGGCCGCCAGTGGACGCGGTAGCGGGCGGCGTCGAGCCGGGCCTTCTCGTGCCGGGTGCGGCGCCAGTCGGCGAGGGCGGGCAGGAGGGCGTAGAGGCCGGCGTGCTGCTCGTCGCGCAGACCGAGCAGGCCGGCGAGTTCGGCGGCGCTGCCGCGCTCGACGGCGCCCCACAGGGCGGAGTCGGCGGGGTCGGCGGCCGGCACCGCGGTGCCGGGCTCGGCTTCCGGCCAGTAGCGCTCGTGCTGGAACGCGTAGGTGGGCAGGTCGGTGCGGCGGGCACCGGTGCCCGCGTACAGCGCGGCCCAGTCCGGTGCGTGCCCGCGCACGTGGAGCCCGGCCAGGGCTAGGGCGGCGGTCCGCTCCTCGGGCCGCCCGGCGCGCAGCAGCGGGACGGCCGTCACGGCCCCGTGGTCGCCGGGCGCGGTGTCGGCGAGGACGTCCTCGGTGAGCGCGGACAGCACGCCGTCCGGGCCGAGTTCGAGGAAGGTGGTGGCGCCGGCCGCGCGGGCGGCGCGGACCCCGTCGGCGAAGCGCACGGCGCGGCGGACGTGCTCGACCCAGTACTCGGGCGAGCACAGCTCGGCCCCGGTGGCGAGCTCGCCGGTGGTGTCGGAGACGAGCGGGATGGCTGGTGCGCGGAACTCCAGCTCCGCCACGGCGCGCCGGAACTCCTCCAGCATCGGCTCCATCAGTGGCGAGTGGAAGGCGTGCGAGACGCGCAGCCGCCTGGTCCGCCGGCCCTCGGCCGCGAACTCCCCGGCGATGCGCAGGACTTCGTCCGCCAGGCCGGAGACGACCACGGCCCGCGGCCCGTTGACGGCCGCGACGGACACGCCGGGCACCAGCCGCGGCAGCATCTCGTCCTCACCGGCCTCGACGGAGACCATGGCCCCGCCCTCGGGCAGCGCGTCCATGAGCCGGGCCCGGGCGGTCACGAGCGCGCACGCGTCGGCGAGCGAAAGCACTCCGGCGCAGTGCGCGGCGGCGATACCGCCGACGGAGTGGCCGAGCAGGACGTCGGCCCGCACGCCGAGCGAGGCGAGCAGGCGGAACAGCGCCACCTCGACGGCGAAGATCGCGGGCTGCGCCCAGCCGGTGCGGTTCAGCAGTTCCTCGTCCTCGCCCCACAGCACGTCGCGCAGCGGGCGCTCCAGGCGGGGGCCGAACTCGCGCCACACCTCGTCCAGCGCCTCGGCGAACACCGGGAAGCGACGGGCGAGTTCGCGCCCGGTGCCGAGATGCTGGGCGCCCTGGCCGGCGAACAGCAGGGCGAGCTTGCCGGCACCGGCCTCGCCCGCGACCAGCCCGGCGGCGGAGTCACCGGCCGCGAGGGCGGCCAGGGCGGCGAGCAGTTCCGCGCGGTCGCCGCCAACGGCGACGGCGCGGTGGTCGAATCCGGAGCGGGTGGTGGCGAGCGAGAGGCCGAGGTCGGCCGGGCTCGCGGCCGGGTCCGCCGCGGCGAACGCGCGCAGCCTGGCCGCCTGGTCGCGCAGCGCGGCCGGGCTGCGGCCGGCCAGCGGCCAGAGCAGGACGGGCGCGGTGACGGCCGGGGCGCTCTCCCGCGCCGCGACGACGGCGGGCGCCTGTTCGAGGATGACGTGGGCGTTGGTGCCGCTGAAGCCGAACGAGGAGACGCCGGCCCGGCGCGGACGGCCGGTCTCCGGCCAGTCCGCCTCCTCGGTCACCAGCTCCACCGCGCCCTCGTCCCAGTCCACGTGGGAGGACGGCTCGGCCGCGTGCAGGGTGCGGGGCACGACGCCGTGCCGCATCGCCAGCACCATCTTGATCACGCCCGCGACGCCGGCGGCGGCCTGGGTGTGGCCCAGGTTAGACTTCACCGAGCCGAGCAGCAGCGGGAGTTCACGGTCCTGGCCGTAGGTGGCCACCAGCGCCTGGGCCTCGATCGGGTCGCCCAGGGAGGTGCCGGTGCCGTGCGCCTCGACGACGTCCACGTCGGCCGTCGCGAGCCCGGCGGTGGCCAGGGCCTGGCGGATGACACGCTGCTGGGACGGCCCGTTGGGGGCGGTGAGTCCGTTGGAGGCCCCGTCCTGGTTGACGGCGGAACCGCGCACGACGGCCAGCACCGGGTGTCCGTTGCGGCGCGCGTCGGAGAGCCGCTCCAGGGCGATCACCCCGACGCCCTCGGACCAGCCGACGCCGTCGGCCCGGTCGGAGAAGGCCTTGCAGCGCCCGTCCGGGGCCAGGCCGCGCTGCCGGGAGAACTCGATCAGCGAGGTCGGGGTCGACATCACCGTGACGCCGCCGGCCAGCGCGAGCGTGCACTCGCCGGCGCGCAGGGCCTGCATCGCCCAGTGCATGGCGACGAGCGAGGATGAGCACGCGGTGTCGACGGTGACGGCCGGGCCCTCCAGGCCGAGGGTGTAGGAGACCCGGCCGGAGGCGATGCTCGGCGAGGTGCCGCTGCCCTGGTGGCCCTCGAAGCGGCCGCCCGCGAGCAGCGCGGAGTAGTCGTTGTACATGACGCCGGCGAACACGCCGGTCCGGCTGCCGCGCAGTGCGACCGGGTCGATCCCGGCCCGCTCGACCGCCTCCCAGCAGGCCTCCAGCAACAGCCGCTGCTGGGCGTCGGTGGCGAGTGCCTCGCGCGGGCTCATGCCGAAGAAGGCGGGGTCGAAGTCGGCGGCCCGGTGCAGGAAGCCGCCGAAGCGGGTGTAGCTGGTGCCGAGGTGGTCCGGGTCCGGGTGGTAGAGCGCCTCGACGTCCCAGCCGCGGTCCGTGGGCAGGCCGGAGATCGCGTCGGTGCCCTCGCGCAGCAGGCGCCACAGGTCCTCGGGCGAGGCGACGCCGCCGGGGTAGCGGCAGCTCATGCCGACGATGACGATCGGGTCGTCGTCGGCCGCCGCCCGCACGGGGGCCGCGGCGGCGGGCGCCCGGGCGCCCGTCAGGCCGTCCAGGACGTGCCCGGCGAGGGCGGTGACGGTCGGGTAGTCGAAGACGACGGTCGCGGAGGTGCGCAGCCCGGTGGCGGCGCTCAGGCGGTTGCGCAGCTCGACGGCGGTGAGCGAGTCGAAGCCGAGGTCCTGGAACGGGCGGTGCGGGTCGACCTCCGACGCGTCGGCATGCCGCAGCACGGCCGCCACCTGGGCGCGGACCAGATCGACGACGGCCCCGGTGCGGGCGCGCTCGTCCAGCCCGGCGAGCCGGCGGGTGAGGGCGCCGGCCGCCTCGGTGGCGGTCACGGCGGCACGCCGCGCGGGGGTGCGGATCAGGCCGCGCAGGAGCGGCGGCACCTCGCCCCGGGCGCGCAGCGCCGGGAGGTCGAGGCGGACCGGCAGCAGGACGGCCTCGGGGCGGGCGAGGGCGGCGTCGAACAGCGCGGTGCCGTCGGCCGCGGAGAGCGCCGGGGTGCCGAGCCGGGCGAGCCGGTCGAGGTCGGCGTCGGTGAGCCCGCCGGTCATTCCGCCGACGGGGGCCCAGGGGCCCCAGCCGAGCGAGAGTCCGGGCAGTCCGGCGGCGCGGCGGGTGCGCACGAGCGCGTCCGCGAAGGCGTTGCCCGCAGCGTAATTGGCCTGCCCGGCCGCACCGACGGTGCCGGAGAAGGACGAGTAGACGACGAACGCGGCGAGGTCGAGGCCCCGGGTGGCCTCGTGGAGGTGCCACAGGGCGTCAGCCTTGGGCCGCAGCACGGCGGCCAGCCGCTCGGGGGTGAGCTGCTCGACGACGCCGTCGTCGAGCACGCCGGCGGCGTGCACCACGGCGGTCAGCGGGTGCCCGGCCGGCACGCCCGCGATCAGGCGCTCGACGCCGGCGCGGTCGGTGAGGTCGCACGCCTCGACGGCGACCTCGGCGCCCGCCTCGGTGAGCTGCGCGGCCAGGTCGGCGGCACCCTCGGCCGCGGCGCCGCGGCGGCTCGCGAGCACGAGGCGGCGGACGCCGTGCTCGGCCACCAGGTGCCGGGCGAGGACGGCGCCGAGGCCGCCGGTGCCGCCGGTGATCAGGACGGTCCCGTTCGGGTTCCACGCGGCGCCGGTCGCGGCCACCGCGTCCGCGCGGGCCAGCCGGGCCGCGAGCACGGCGCCGCCGCGCACGGCCAGCTGCGGCTCGTCGCCGCCGAGGGCGCGCCCGGGCAGCGGGCCGCCGGCCGGGTCCAGGTCGACCAGGCCGAACCGGCCCGGGTGCTCGGCCTGTGCGGAGCGCACCAGGCCCCACACGGCGGCCGCGGCCGGGTCGGTGACCTCGTCGTCCGCCGTGGTGGCGACGGCGCCGCGGGTCACGAACACCAGCCGGCCGTTCGTGTCCTCGGCGAGCCACTGCTGGAGCCGGGCCAGGGCCAGGGCCGTCAGCGCTCGGGCCGAGCCGACCGGGTCGGCCGGGTCGCCCGCGAGCGGCACGAGCACCACCTCGGCCGGGGCCTCGCCCGCCGTCGCCAGCGCGCCGAGGCCGAGCGGGTCCGCATCCGGGACGGCCACCGAGGCGGGCGCCTGCGCGCCGCCGCGCGGCCGGGACCAGCGCAGCTCGAACATCGCGTCCCGGACCGGCCCGGCGCCCGCACCGGCCAGCGCCGGGAGCGCCCGCAGCAGCAGCGAGCCGACCGAGACGACCGGGCCGCCCGCCGCGTCGGAGACCTCGACCGCGACCGCGTCGTCCCCGGTCGCGGACAGCCGCACCCGCACCACCGACGCGCCCGCGGCGTGCAGGCTGACGTCCTGCCAGGAGAACGGCACCCCGCCGAGCCCGAGGAACGCCGTCGCGTGCAGCGCCGCGTCCAGCAGAGCCGGGTGGATGCCGAACGCGCCCGCCTCGCCGCTCGCGCCCTCGTCCAGCGCGACCTCGGCGAACACGTCCTCGCCGCACCGCCAGGCCGCGCGCAGCCCGCGGAACGCCGGGCCGTAGCGGAAGCCCGCACCCGCGAGGCGCTCGTCCAGGCCGTCCAGGTCGAGCGCCTCGGCACCGGCCGGCGGCCACTGCGTGGACTCCCCGACGAAGGGTCGGTGTTCGCCGGCCGAACCGCCCGACGCGAGGATGCCGTCGGCGTGCTGCGTCCACGGGGCGTCCTCGTCGCCCTCGGGGCGGGCGTAGACGCCGACGGTGCGCCGCCCGCCCGCGTCGGCCCGCCCGGCCCACACCTGCACCTGCACGCCGCCCTGTTCGGGCAGCGGCAGCGGCGCGGTGAGCGTCAGCTCCTCGACGCGCTCGCAGCCGACCTCGTCGCCCGCGCGCACGGCGAGCTCCAGGAAGGCCGTGCCGGGCAGCAGGACGGTGCCGTCGACGGCGTGGTCGGCCAGCCACGGGTGGGTGCGCAGCGAGAGCCGGCCGGTCAGCAACAGGCCGTCGGTGTTGGCGAGCGAGACGGCGGCGGCGAGCAGCGGGTGGTTGGCCGAGCCGAGCCCGGCGGAGCGGACGTCGCCGGTGCGCGAGAGCGCGCTCTTCGGCCAGTAGCGCTTGTGCTGGAAGGCGTAGGTGGGCAGGTCGGCGCGGCGGGCGCCGGTGCCCTCGAAGTAGGCGTCCCAGCGCACCGGGACGCCGCGCACGTGCAGTCCGGCGAGGGCCTCGGTGAGCGCCTCGGTCTCGTCGCGGCCGGGGCGCAGCGCGGCGAGGGCGCTGCAGTGGTCGCGGGCCGGCCCGTCGAGGGCGCCCTGGGCGAGCGCGGCGAGGGCGCCGTCGGGGCCGAGTTCGAGGAACAGGGTGGCGCCGTGGCCGCCGAGCCAGCCGGCGGCGTCGGCGAAGCGGACGGCCTGGCGGGCCTGGTCGGCCCAGTAGTCGGCGGAGGTGAGCTGCTCGACGGTGGCGAGCGTGCCGGTGAGAGTGGAGACGATCGGGATCGCGGGCGCCTGCGGGTCCAGCGCGGCGACGACGGTGCGGAACTCGTCGAGCATCGGGTCCATGAGCGGCGAGTGGAAGGCGTGCGAGACGCGCAGGCGCCGGACCTTGCGGCCGAGTTCGGCGAAGTGCGCGCCGACGGCCTCGACCGCGCCGGTCGCACCGGCGACGACGACGGCCTGCGGGCCGTTGACGGCGGCCAGCGACACGCCGTCGCCGAGCAGCGGGAGGACCTCGTCCTCGCTCGCCTGCACCGCGACCATGGCTCCGCCGGCCGGCAGGGCCTGCATCAGGCGGGCCCTGGCGGCGACCAGGGCGCACGCGTCGGCCAGCGAGAACACCCCGGCGACGTGTGCGGCGGCGATCTCGCCGACCGAGTGGCCGGCCAGGAAGTCCGGGCGCACGCCCCAGGACTCCAGCAGCCGGTACAGAGCGACCTCGACGGCGAACAGCGCGGGCTGGGCATGGCCCGTGCGGTTCAGCGCCTCTTCGTCGGCGCCCCAGATCAGGTCGCGCAGCGGCGCGCCCGGCCGGCCGTCGAGCTCGGCGAGCACCTCGTCCAGCGCGGCGGCGAACACCGGGAAGCGGGCGGCCAGTTCGCGGCCCATGCCGAGGCGCTGCGAGCCCTGGCCGGCGAACAGGAAGGCGAGCTTGCCGCGCCCCTGGGTGGTGCCCAGGACTGCCCGGCCGTCGCCCTCGCCGTCCGCGAGCGCGGTGAGCGCCGCGACGGCCTCGGCGCGTCCGGCCGCGGTGACGACGGCGCGGTGCTCCAGGGCGGCCCGGGTGGTCGCGAGCGCGTGGGCCAGGTCGGCGGCGGAGCCCTCGGCGTCCGTCGCCAGGAACGCGACCAGCCGTGCGGCCTGGGCCCGCAGCGCCTCGGGGGTGCGGCCGGAGACCAGCCAGGGCAGCGTCCCGGCGTCGACGGCGTCGGGCGCGGGCGCCTCCTCCGCCGCCGGGGCCTCCTCGATGACGGCGTGCGCGTTGGTGCCGCTGAGGCCGAAGGACGAGACGCCCGCCCGGCGCGGCTCGGCGCCCTGCGGCCACGGCGTCGCCTCGGTCAGCAGCTGGACGGCGCCGGACTCCCAGTCGACGTGCGTGGACGGCTCGTCCACGTGCAGGGTGCGCGGCAGCAGCTCGTGCCGCAGCGCCAGCACCGTCTTGATCACCCCGGCCATGCCGGCGGCGGCCTGGGTGTGGCTCAGGTTCGACTTCACCGAGCCGAGCAGCAGCGGGCGCCGCGGGTCGCGCCCGCGCCCGTACGTGGCGAGCAGCGCCTGGGCCTCGACCGGGTCGCCGAGGACGGTGCCGGTGCCGTGCGCCTCGACCGCGTCGACCTGGTCGGCGGCGAGCCGCGCGTTGCGCAGCGCCTGCTCGATGACGCGCTGCTGGGACGGCCCGTTGGGCGCGGTGAGCCCGTTGGAGGCGCCGTCCTGGTTGACGGCGGTGCCGCGCACGACGGCCAGCACCCGGTGCCCGTTGCGCCGGGCCACCGACAGCCGCTCCAGGACGAGCACGCCGACGCCCTCGGCCCACCCGGTGCCGTCCGCAGAGTCGGCGAAGGAGCGGCAGCGGCCGTCCGGGGCCAGGCCGCCCTGACGGGCGAACTCGACGAAGGTGGTGGGGGTCGACATGACGGTGACGCCCGCGGCGAGCGCCATGCCGCACTCCCCCGCGCGCAGCGACTGCGCGGCCAGGTGGAGCGCGACGAGCGACGACGAGCACGCGGTGTCGACGGTGACGGCCGGGCCGACGGCGCCGAGGACGTAGGAGAGGCGGCCGGAAATCACGCTGGTCGCGTTGCCCGTCAGCACGAACCCCTGGACGTCGTCGTCCGGCCCGGTGCGGTAGTCCTGCGGCATCGCCCCGACGAAGACGCCGGTACGGGTGCCGCGGACACTGCTCGGGTCGATGCCCGCGCGCTCGATCGCCTCCCACGAGGCCTCCAGCAGGACGCGCTGCTGCGGGTCCATGGACAGCGCCTCGCGCGGCGAGATGCCGAAGAAGCCCGGGTCGAAGTCGGCGGCGCCCTGCAGGAACCCGCCCCGGACGTCGACCGGCCCGTCCGCCGGGTCGAGCTCCCAGCCGCGGTCGGCGGGCAGGCCGGTGATGCCGTCCTCGCCGGCGACGAGCATCGCCCAGAGGTCCTCGGGAGCCGCGACCCCGCCGGGGAAGCGGCAGCTCATCCCCACGATGGCGATCGGCTCCCGGGCGGCCGCCTCCAGCTCGTCCACCCGCTGCCGGGAGCGCTGGAGGTCCGCGCTGGCCCGCTTGAGGTAGTCCCGGAGCTTCTGTTCCTTGTCCATCATCGACGCAACCCATCTGGAAGACCGGCGAACGGCAGGGATCCGCGTGAGGACGGCCCGCGTGCCCGGCACGCGCGGCGCTCGCATTCCCGCACTCCAGCGCCCAGTCTCGATCGGGGCCGCGCCGAATTTCCCTAGGGTCTGTCGATCATGTCCGAACGGGCTTCGGACTCTAGGGAATTGCCGGGTCGTTCGGCCGGATCGTCAGTTGCGCGAGCCGTGGGTACGGCCCGACCGGGCCGAGCGCCCCGACGTCGACGAGGATCACCGCCATGCCCGAACCCTTCCCGCCCGGCGACGCACCGAGAGTGCCGCCGCCCTCCGCCGAGGGCACCGCGGACCCGGCCGCGGCAGAGCTCAGCGAGCTCGACGAGCAGCTGATCGCCCAGTTGGTCCACCGCGTCCGGCTGGCCCGCGACCACCAACTCAGCCGCCGCGCCGCCGGACTGCCGACCACCAGCCTCGCGCAGGAGAACGCGATGCTGCGCCGCTACGCCTCCCGGCTCGGCGACCGGGGTGCCGGGATCGCACTGGCGATCCTGGAGCTCTCCCGGCCGCCGAGCGGGCCGGCCGTCGAACAACCGTAGGGCGGTGGGGACGCGAAGTCCCCACCGCCCTACGCCGTTCCCGGCGGGTGTCACCAGCGGGCGTCGGCCAGCACCTCGCCGTGGTCACGGGCCACGCGCGCCTGCTCCAGGTCGGACTCGACCATCATCCGCATGAGCTCGGGGAAGTCGACCTTCGGCTCCCAGCCCAGCTTCTCCCGCGCGTTGCCGGCGTCGGCGCAGAGCGTCTCCACCTCGGCGGGCCGCACGAGCCCCGGGCCCACGTCGACGTACTGCTCCCAGTCGAGCCCGACGCACTCGAAGGCGATCCGGGCCGCGTCCCGCACCGAGTGCATCCGCCCGGTGCCGATGACGTAGTCGCCCGGGTCGTCCTGCTGGAGCATCAGGTGCATCGCCCGGACGTAGTCCCCGGCGAAGCCCCAGTCGCGGACGGCGTCGAGGTTGCCGAGCAGCAGCCGGTCCTGCAGGCCGAGCTTGATCTGCGCGACCGCGAGGGAAATCTTCCGGGTCACGAACTCGGCTCCACGGCGCGGCGACTCGTGGTTGAACAGGATCCCCGAGACGCCGTACATCCCGTAGGACTCGCGGTAGTTGCGGGTGATGTAGTGACCGTAGGTCTTCACCACGCCGTACGGGCTGCGCGGGTGGAAGGTGGTCCGCTCGTTCTGCGGGGTCTCCGCCACCATGCCGAACATCTCGGAACTGGAGGCCTGGTAGAACCGGATCCGCCCGGGACCGCCTGCGGCACCGGCCGACTTGTTGATCCCGCTCACCATCCGGATCGCCTCCAGCACCCGCAGCACGCCGGTCCCGTTGACCTCGGTGACGAGTTCCGGCTGGCGCCAGGACATCGGCACGAAGGAGATCGCCCCGAGGTTGTACACCTCGTCCGGCTGGATGGTGTCGACGGCGGAGACCAGGCTGCTCTGGTCCATCAGGTCGCCGTCGACGAACTGTAGGTCCGGGATCAGCCGGCTGACCCGATCCTTCCGCGGGTTGGCCTGCCCCCTGGTCAGGCCCCAGACCTCGTATTCCAGGGAGATCAGGTGCTCGGCCAGGTAAGACCCGTCCTGACCGGTCACCCCGGTGATCAGTGCACGCTTGGACATCCGTTCCCCTTCAGCCACTGCTCGCGGAGTGCTCTCGGCACGACCAGCGAACCAGAGAAGGGGCTAAGGAATTTGCGAGACTTCCGGCGCACGCCGCCCGGCCCCCGTCGGATCGGCACGGGGCCGACGGAATGGAAGGCCCGGGGAAGGGCACATTCCGTCACAGAGGTCTCACACCCAAATGGAAACGCGTCTCACACCGCAGGTCAGGGCCGTGGGACGCGTCCCCGTGGCCGATGGGACGTCAGACCGCCTTCCGGACGGACGGCGGAGTCGGACACAGTTCTGCCGCGGCCGTCGAGCACATCGAGCGCCAGGCGGTGAAGCACTCCGCCCTGTCTGACGCATCCACCATGAATCCGGAGACCCTCCTGTGAGCACCCCCCTCCCCACCCGGCGCCGGTTGTCGCTGGGCCTGGCCCTGGCCGCCGTGCTGACGGGCGTCGGCGCGTACACCACCGCGGCCGCGTCCGCCGCGACCACGCCGACCCCGATACCCCTCACCTCCCCGGACTGCCCGGCCGGCCTCCAGCAGGGCGAGGCCGACGGCTGCGTCACCCAGCTCCAGCTGGAGCTCAACCTGACCGGCGCCCGGATCACCGTGGACGGGCAGTTCGGGCCCGCCACCGACACGGCCGTGCGCAACTTCCAGGCCGCGCACACCCTGACCGCCGACGGCATCGTCGGCCCGGCCACCAAGTCGGCGCTCGACGCGGCGGCGGCCGCCGCCTCCGGCACCGTGGACCTGCGCACCCAGTGCGGCGACCTGCGGAAGGGCGCCACCGGTGCGTGCGCCACGACCCTGCAGACGATGCTGAACACGTTCCACGCGGGCCGCCTCACCGTGGACGGGCAGTTCGGGCCCGCCACCGACACGGCCGTGCGCAACTTCCAGGCCGCGCACGCCCTGGCCATCGACGGGATCGTCGGCACCACCGTCAAGAACGCCCTCTACACCAACACCCCCACCCCGCTGCCCGGCGGCCCCGTCGACCCCGCCAAGGTCCTGAACGCAGCCAAGTCCTACCTGGGCGTCCCGTACGTGTGGGGCGGCGGCCACTCGCTGCGCGGCGAGGGCCCCGGCCCGTCGCTCGGCACCTGCGACGGCTACACCGGCTCGATCCAGCCCTGCCCGGCCGACACCACCGCCGGCCTGGACTGCTCGGGCCTGGTCCGTGCGGCCTTCTGGTTCGGCGCCGGCATCGACCTCGCCAACGGCGGTGACACCACCGAGCAGACCCTGGACCAGCACCTCACCCCGATCACGGAGTCCCAGCGCCGGCCCGGCGACGTCGAGTACTTCGGCACGGACGCGCACAACACCGTGCACGTCGTGCTCTACGCCGGCACCGACCCCGCCACCGGCGCGGACATGATGTACGAGGCGAAGGAGACCGGCACCGACGTCCACTACGTCGGCCTGCGCACGGGCGGCTACTGGTACCACGTGTCCGCCTGACCGTACGGGCCCTGACCGTACGGGTGTGGGGGGGGGGGGGGGGGGGGGGGCCGCCCCCCCCCCCCCCCCCCCCCACCCCCGACACCACCCGCCCCGGGGCTGTTCGCCCAGCCGTGTCGTCGGCGGCCTCACCGTCCGCCCACCGCGTCCGCCGTGGGCGGCGACGGCCGCTACCCAGGCGGCTCAGCCCGTGAAGGGGAAGGGCGGCAGGACCCGGCACACGGATTCCGGCGGCTGCCCAGGTCGCAACGGTGCGGGGGATCCCATCCCGGCGACGTAGAGCCAGGTCAGCACGACCACGGCGGCGAGCATGGCCGGCAAGCGGTACCGGCGACTCCTCGGCAGGCGGCCCAGCAGTGCGCCGAGCGTCAGGAGTGCACCGAGCATGACGGCCCACCCGGACACCGTGGCCATCGTCAGGTTCGGGTTCGGCTCGTGGTCCTGGCTCAGGCAGAACCGCCAGGTCGCGAGGATGCGGCCGTTGCCGACGAGCGTGCCGCCGGTGGCCAGGACCAGAGCGGCCGCCACCCACGCCCAAACGCTCCGCCGCTCCCGCGCTGACTGCATGCCGCCTCCACGTGCTCTTCTGTCCTTCCGGAAAACGCAGATCGCCGGATTCCGGTTCCACGATGCCCGTCGACTCGGAGCCGCTTCCCGTCCCCGCTGTCTCAAGGCGTCTCACGATGAGGGGCCCGGACGTTTGAGACGGGCTCAGGATGGCTGCCGGGGCCGAAGTCGATCTAGATTCGGCTCCGCGAGCCCCGTCAGCTCCGCGAACCCCGCCGGCGATCCTTGCGCTCCGGCACGGCCGGCTGCCGCCGTACGCCTCCTGACCACGAGAGGCGGCGTGTCCAGTCGGTCCTCTTCAGCCCCGCACCCCGCCCCGGCGGGCCGACTTCCCTTGGGTGGCAACCATGCCAGATCACCGCGCTCCGCATCCGGAGGCAGCACCCGGCCGCACGTTCGACGACGTGGTGGCCGCCGGCCTGTCCCGCCGTCAGGCCTTGACCGGCGGCACCCTCGCCCTCACCGCCTTCCTCGGCCTGTCCGCATCCCCCGCCTCCGCCGCGCAGCCGGGCTCGGCCCCCAAGGCGCCGAACCTGCTCGGCTTCACCGCCGTACCGCCGAGCAGCGCCGACGCCGTGGCCGTGCCCGCCGGGTACTCCGTGCAGGTGCTCGCGCCGTGGGGGCAGGCCGTGCGCGACGGCGGCCCGAAATGGCGCGCCGACGGCGGCAACACCGCGGCGGAGCAGGCCGACCAGGTCGGTTCCCACCACGCCGGACTGCACTTCTTCCCGGGCGCCGACGGCTCCCGCGGCACGCTGGTGCTCACCCACGAGTACACCGACGCCGCCCTCCTGTACGGCCACGGCGGTGTGACGGTCACGAAGGAGCAGGTCGCCAAGGCGCTCGCCGCGCACGGCGTCAGCGTGCTGGAAGTGCGCCGCACCGGCGGCACCTGGCAGCTCGCCGACTCCCCGCGCAACGTGCGCGTCACCGGTGCCACGCCCGTCGCCTTCTCCGGACCGCTGGACGCCGACCACCCGGCCCTGCGTACGGGCACGCCCGCCACGGGCACCCTCGGCACCAGCTCGCACGGTGTGACCCCGTGGGGGACGTTCCTGACCGGCGAGCGGAACGTCGCCGGCTACTTCGGTACCGACAGCACGACGTGGCGGCCGACCCGCGCGCAGAAGCGGGCCGGCATCAGCGCCCGCGGCGACGGCTACGGCTGGCACCGCGCCGACGCGCGCTTCGACCTCGCGGCGAACGGCAACGAGGCCAACCGGTTCGGCTGGGTCGTGGAGATCGACCCGGCCACGCCGCAGGCGCCGCCCGTGAAGCGCACCGCGCTGGGCCGCTTCCAGCACGTCGGAGCGAGCGTGACCGAGTCCGCCGGCCGGGTCGTCGTCTACAGCGGCGACGACGAGAACGGCGGCTACCTCTTCAAGTTCGTCGGCTCGGACAGCTGGTGGCGGTTGCGCGCCCAGGGCCGCAGCCCGCTGGACCACGGCACCCTGTACGTCGCCCGGTTCGAGGACGACGGCACCGGCCGCTGGCTGCCGCTGACCCACGGCCAGGGCCCGCTGACCCGGGACAACGGCTGGGCCGACCAGGCCGCCGTGGTGCTGCGGGCCCGGCAGGCGGCGGACGCGCTCGGAGCCACCCCGCTGGACCGGCCCCAGCAGACTTCGGTCGGCCCGGACGGGACGGCCTTCTGCGCACTCGCGAACAGCCCGGGCCTCGGCCACTGCGCCTCCGGTCCGCACCGGGCAGCGGTCAGCCCCCGCGCCAACAACCCGTACGGACACATCATCCGGTGGCGGGAGGACGAGAACGCCGATCGGGGCGACGGCCGGGCGACCGGCTTCCACTGGGACGTCTTCGTGCTCGCCGGCGACCCGGCCCACGATCGACAGGTCCACCTGGACGCCTCCGGCATGTTCGGTTCGCCGAAGAACCTGTGGCCCGATGCCGACGGCCGACTGTGGATCGGGACCGGCATCTCGGCCTACGACCAGAACCGGGCGGAGACCGGCCACGAGCACCTGGGCAACAACGCGATGCTGGCCGCCGACCCGGCCACCGGCGAGATCCGGCGCTTCCTGACCGGCCCGCGCGGTGCCGAGATCACCGGCGCGGTCACCACTCCCGACCGCCGCACCATGTTCGTCAACGTCCAGCACCCGGGCGAGCACACCCTCGCCTGGGGCACGCCCACCCAGGACGATCCCCGCGTGGTCAGCAACTGGCCCGACCACGACCCCGCCGGTCGGCCGCGCTCGGCCGTGCTCGTGATCCAGCGGACGGACGGGGGCGTCATCGGGGCCGCGTAACGCCCCCACCCGCCGCGCAACGCGCCCACCGGCCGCGGCCCGACGCCCGCCGGCCACAGCAGGACGCCTGCCGCGGCAGCACGACGCCCGCCGCATCAGCAAGCCCAGCACGAAATCCGGAGAACCAGATGGTCACCATCATCTCGCGCAGTGCATGGGGCGCCCAGCCGCCCAAGAAGATCGACCAGCTTCCCTTCACCCCGTGGAACGGCGGCATCGTCATCCACCACGAGGGCGCCGGGAACGTCTCCGTCGATCCCCACGACAAGTGCGCCGCGCTGGTCAGGAAGATCCAGGACGACTCGATGCACTACGACATCGTCGGCGACATCCTGGTCGAAACCGGCCAGAAGGAACCCGAGTACGACGACATCCCGTACAACTTCCTGGTCTGCAAGCACGGTGGCATATTCGAGGGACGCGGAGTCGGCCGTCGGTCCGCCGCGAACGGCGTCGAGATGCCCGGGGCCAACAGCGACTTCTACGCCGTGATGGGCCTGATCGGCTCCGACGACGACGTGACCCCGGAGATGGCCGCGGGCATCAAGGCCCTGTGCGGCTACCTGCAGAACGAGAAGGACGCGGGCATCCGGATCGCCGGACACCGGGACGTGCGCCCGAAGACCCACACGGACTGCCCCGGAAAGCTCTACCCGTACGTCCAGCGGGGCGACTTCATCATGCCGGGCTCGGGCACCGGCGCCGGCCCCAACTCCGACACGCTGCACCTCTACACGCGCAGCCAGTGGGGCGCCCGCCCGGCGAAGGACATCACGCCGGTGGACATCGGCGCCCGCACCGGGTTCACCGTGCACTACTCGGACGGGCCGACGACGCAGTCCGTCCGGCAGATCCAGAACTACCACATGGACTCCAACGGCTGGTCCGACATCGGCTACAACTTCCTGGTCGACGCCAGCGGCCGCATCTTCGAGGGCCGCGGCTGGTACCTCCAGGGAGCGCACGCCTACGGAGCCAACACCACGCACATCGGCGTCTGCTTCATCGGGGAGAGCGGGGACGCCACGGACATCGCGCTGTCCGCCATCCGCTCGATGTACGAGAAGGCGTGCGACATGACCGGCCGCACCCTCGACAAGACCTACCACGGCATGCTTCCCGGCAACTCCACCGACTGCCCGGGGGCGCAGCTGCGCGCCTGGGTCCAGAACGGCATGCAGGCGCAGGTCCGCCCGCTGGAGTGGGCGAGCTCGGACTACACCCCGCCGCCCACCGACTCCAGCGGCGCGAGCGGTGGCGGCATGACCCAGGTGCGGTCGGTCTCCGCCCAGCAGCAGGCCGTCAACAGCCTGGGCTACAGCCCGGCGCTGGCCGTCGACGGCGGCTGGGGGCCGCTGACGGACGCCGGTGTGCGCTGGTTGCAGGGCAAGGTCGGCACCACGGCCGACGGCCTGTGGGGGCCCGGTACCGAAGCGGCGTTCAAGGCGTTCGCGGGCGGTGGCTCGTCCGGCGGCGGCATGACGTCGGTGCGTTCGGTGGCGCGCCAGCAGCAGGCCGTCAACGACCTGGGCTACAGCCCGGCGCTGGCCGTCGACGGCGACTGGGGGCCGCTGACGGACAGCGGTGTGCGCTGGCTGCAGGGCAAGGTCGGCACCACGGCCGACGGCCAGTGGGGCCCGGCCACCGAGTCCGCGTACTTCGCGTACATCGACGACGGCGCCGGCCTCGCCGTCGACGGCGAGTTCGGCACCCTGACCATCATGGCCGTCCAGCGGGTGTGCGGCTCCACCCCGGACGGCCAGTGGGGGCCCGACTCCAAGCGGTCGCTGCAGCACCACCTCAATGTGTGGGGGAACGCCGGACTCGTCGAGGACGGCGACCCCGGCCCCGCCACCTACAAGGCGCTGCAGACCTTCCTCAACGCCACCGGCGCCGGCCTCACCGTCGACGGCCAGTGGGGCCCGGCCACCATTTCGGCCCTGCAGAACGCGCTGAACCAGGGCAGGTTCTGACCCTTCGGCCAGCCCGATCCGGACCGGTGGACTCGGCCGCCGGACGGATCGGGCTGGCCTCGCGGGCGAAGGCCTACGGCGCGCCCGCCGAACTCACCGAAGCCCTGATCCCGATCAGGCCCAACGGCTACACGCGCCACCCCGACCGGTACCATGTCCGGGGTGCTGTTGACATGGATTGCCGAAGTGGCGGACGAACCGCTGGCGCTGGAACCGACCGACCGGCGGGTCGAGTGGGAGACCAACACCTGGTGCCTGAGCGCGGAGGACGAGGACAAGCGGTCCCTGTCCGTGACCGAGGTGGTCGCCGCCTTCGAACGGACCGCTCAGGCCATCCGGCTCCGCATCCACGCCCTGGGCTTCGCCGGGGTGGCGACCTTCTACGTGTGGCACGACGGCCAGGCGGATCAACTCCGCTGTTCCACCGGGTCGGTGGCCCCCGACGAGCTGCCGTTCGGCGGCGCCTACCTACCCTCTGACGACCTCGCTCCGGTCGTTGAGGGCTTCCTGACCGATCGGCGGCCAGACGAGACCATCCCGTCGGACCAAGCCGTGCCCGACGCCCCAACCCCCTTCCCCGTGTGGGTCCGCGACGTCGGACCGACCTCACGCTGACCTGTTCGCACCCGCCACCGCGCGGTGCACGGCGGCGAGGGCGGCGCCGTCCTCCCTCGTAGTCGCCCGGACCGGTCGTCGTGGTGCAGGGTCCGCACCGTGACTCCGGCGAACCCGGAGACCTGCCCTGCCGTCCGCCGCACCGCCCGCCGAGACCGACCGCGGGCGCGGCCTCACCCTGCTCTACCGTGGCCCGCTCTCCTCCTGCGACTACGGCTGCCCCTACTGCCCGTTCGCCAAGCGCCGCGGCACCCCCGACCAACTGCGCGCCGACCGCGCGGCCTTGGAGCGGTTCACCGGCTGGGCGGCCGGCCGGGCGGGAAGCGGTGACACCCTCGCCCTGCTGTCCACGCCCTGGGGCGAGGGCCTGGTGCGGTCCTGGTCTATCTCTGGGTCGACGCCGCCGAGGGCCGCACCTACACCGACGCCGAGGCCTCCGACTGGGCGGCCGTCGACCCGCACTTGCCGTGGACGGCGACGGCACCGTCCGCCGCCCACCACCCGACGCCCGCCCCTCCCTGTCGCGCCTCGCCCCCGCACGGCCACCCAGCCGAGGCCGGCCACACCTCGCCGAGCCCGATCACCCCCGGCGTCGCCCAGCCGCTCGCGGCCACACCCGGCGACCACCCGCTCACGCCCCGGCTCCACCCCGGCTCGCCCCACCACCACCCACCGCCTCCCATGGGCACCCGCCCGCCGACGTCCCTAGCCTGGAAGCAGGAGGAGGCGAAGCACCATGCTTGGAGACGCACCACTGCAGGCCGTCATCCCCGCCGCCGACCTCGCTCGCGCGAGGAGTTTCTACACCGACACCCTCGGGCTCAAGCTCACCGAGGAGACCGACGAGGAACTGGTCTGCGACTGCGGCGGCACCCAGTTCATGATCTACCACACCCCCAGCGGCGGACAGGCCGCCCACACCCTCGCCAGCTTCAAGGTCGCCGACCTCGACGGCGAGATGTCCGCCCTGCGTGACCGCGGCATCACGTTCGAGGAGTACGACTTCCCCGGGCTGAAGACCGTCAACGGCGTCGCCGAACGCGACGACCTGCGCGCCGCCTGGTTCAAGGACAGCGAGGGCAACATCCTCTGCCTGGCCCAGTCCGTCAGCCAGTAAGCGCAATCCCCCACCCCACCCCTGGCCGAACCCCGACCGAACCCGCTGCCCCGACCGCTCGCCACGAGTAGCCGGGGCAGCGGCCCAGCGACCACCGGGCACCCGGCACCCGGCACCCGGCACCCGGCACCCGGCACCCACCCGCAACGGCCGTTCCAGCCCGGCCCGTTCCAGCCCGGCCCGGCCCGGACAGGGCTCAGCGCATGCCCTGGTGCCGGGGCACCCCGTGCCGCAGCCGATGCTCCGCGAGGCGCCTCCGGTCGACGACGTGATCCGGCGTCTCTCGCAGTCGGCCCAGTACGGAGCTGTCGTCGCGGCTCACCACCGTGAGGTCGTCGTTGACGATCAGCATGCCGAAGTCGAACAGCACGTGGTGGTTGGCACACAGGCAGAGGACGTTGTCGACGGTGTCCGATCCGTGGTGCGGAGTCCCCAGGGGCGTGATGTGTGCGGCCTCGGCGTAGGCGCCGCCCGGGACCGCCATGCGGACGCCGCACACCTGGCAGGTGTAGTCGTGCGCGCGTTTCACACGGGTGGCGACCGCGGTGTTCCGCACGACGCGCACGACCGACGTCGCGGATCGGACGTCCTCCGCCTCCCGGGCGTCCTCGTCCGTCGGAGCCATCACCCGATCCGTCACGCGGGCCTTCACCCGATCCGTCACCCGATCCGTCACCCGAGCGACTGCCGCGGCCTGTTCGGCCGGGGGAAGGGCGACCAGGCGGAACCGCCACACGAGGAAGCCGCCGGGGGAATTCTCGGACCAGAAGTCCTCGACCCGGAAGAGCCCGTCGTAGCGGTAGAAGGAGCGCGTCGCGGTGGTGACTCCCCGGACCACGCGCACCGGGGCCGCCGTGGCCGCGCTCGTCGCCAGGGCCGCGTTGCCCCGCGTCAGTTGCTGGTTCCGGGCCTGCTGCCCCGTCTCCGGGCTCCGCCCGCCCACCCCGGTGTAGAGGATCACATCACCGAGATCCTCGTCGTTCGGGTACCCGCCGGAGACCACGACCGATTCGGCGCCGAGTTCGCTCCGGCCGCAGATACCCGCCTGGAGTGGCCGGTGCACACCGGAGAGCGAGAGCGTCCGGCGGTTGTCGAACTCCTGGCCCAGCCGTACGCCCGGCACCGGCCCGATGCCGTCGGGAAGCGGGCCGAACTCGACGGGTGCCTGCCCTTCCGGGAGGGCCGTGGCCAGTTCCCTGACCCTCGCCCGCTCCTCCTGCCGCGCCGTCTGGGCGCGGAAGAGCACCTCCCCGACGAAGGTGTCCCGGGTGGCCGCCAGCCAGGCACGGTCATCGGCCCGCAGCGCGGACAGCCCGTCGAAGAGTTCGCGAAGCCGCGCCTCCGTCGGAATCGTCCGGCCGTCCAAGTAGGAGTCGAGCGTTCGCGCGCTCAGGTCGCAGTGGCGCGCCACGAGTTCGGTCGACGGGTCGCCGACCTTGTTCCACAGCCCGCGCAGCGCGCGCGTGAAGTCCTCCTCCTCGGGTGTGCGGCCCGCCGTCGCCGCGCCCTGCCGCCGGGCCGCCTCCGCGAGGCCCTCCTCGGCGGCACGTCGCCGCTCGTGCCACTGCCGCCGTTCGAGCTCACTGCCGCTGCCCCATGCCTCGACCATGGCGTCCAGGTTCCTGGCGCTCGGCAGGCGGGATCCGTTCAGCGCGGCGTAGACCGCCGTACGCGAGGCGCCTCGCGCGACGACCGTCTCGACCGTGCCCCGGGACCGTTCCTTGAGTTCGCGCAGCTCACGGGCGAAGGAGACCAGTGGGCCCGTTCCAGTCAGCGGGAGCCTGCGCGCCACAGCCCCACAGTGAGATTCCTCACAGTTCCTCTCCCATCTCCCGTGATGCACACCACATCGACGACATTGATATGCCGCTGACCTGGAGCAACATCAACGTACTCAAGTCCCGCGATGTTTTCTGCGGTTTTTCGACCTTCCAGGGCTCTGCCATCGTAGCCATTGTCGGTATGAGCCGTACGCCCCGCAACGGCGCGACGGCTCCCTGCGCCAACAGGAAGCCGTCATCACTCGTAGCCCCATCAACATCCGGAGAACTACATGCACGAGGGTACGGGGATTCCCGTGTCGGGCGGAAGCGCCCAGGCGGCGGGCACCGCACCGCCCGCAGCGCCCGCAGCGGCGCCCCGCTGGCTCGCTCCGGCCGGAGTCGCCGCGACCGGCGCCGGCCCGGTCGCGGCCGGGCTCCAGAGCAACAACACCATCGCGATCATCTCGGCGGCCCCGAGCCTCGTCGTGGTGCTGCCGTTCTTCTTCGGGGTCGTCTGCCCGGCGGTCTGGTCACGCAAGGCCCAGCGCCAGAAGGCGGCCCTCAACGTGCTCAACACCCTCATCGGGCGGAGCCCCACGAGCCCGCCGCCCCGACGATAGGCCCGCGACCACACCCGGCGCAGGAAACGGGCCCAGGAAACGGGCCCAGGAAACGGGCCCGAGGAGCGGACCCAGGGAACGGAACCAAGGACCGGACCCAGAGCTCTGGACCCGGTGCCGCCGCCCGCCCGCCTTCGGACGGGGGCCTCCGGTGGCGGGGTGGAACGGGCTGGCCTTGACTGGGGCGGATCGTTGCCCCGCTGCGGGAGGACCGAGGGATGAGGTCGGTGAGAGAGGCCGCCGGCCGTTGGCGGGAGCGGCTGGCCCGGAGGCGCGAGCGGTGGGAGCGGGCGCGGGCCGAGGCCGAGCGGCGCTTCCCGGTGATCACCGAGCTGACGGCCCGGCTGCTCTCCCCCGGGCTGCTGGACGCCGCCACCCGGATGGCCTCCCAGGTGTTCCTGACCTCCGTGCCGCTGCTGTTCGCGGTGGCCGCGTTCGCCCCGACCGGCGTGCGGGACCAACTGCTCGCCTCGCTCCGCGCGCTCTTCGGCATCTCCGGCGCCACGGACCAGCAGTTGCAGCAGGCGCTGTACGGCACCGGGGACCTCCGGCAGACCACCGGCTTCATCGGCGTACTGATGGCGCTGCTCTCGGCGACCAGTTGCAGCCGCGCGGTGGCCCGGGTCTGCGAGCACGCCTGGCGGCTGCCGAAAGCCCGTACCAGGGTGGCGGCCTGGCGGTGGCTGCTGTGGATCGTGGCCTGGCTGGCGGTGCTGCTGTTCCAGGGCCCGCTGCGGGACGGCTTGGGCGCCGGCTTCTGGCTGGGCCTGCCGCTCACCTTCGCGGCCTCGCTCGTCGTCTGGTGGTGGACCACCCACCTGCTGTTGAGCGCCCGGGTCGGCTGGCTGCCGCTGCTGCCCGGCGCGCTGCTGACGGCCGCCGCGGTCACCGCGATCTCGCTGACCGCCCGGATCTACATGCCGGACGCGCTGAACCGCGCGCTGGCCCAGTACGGTTCGCTGGGCCCGGTGCTGATGCTGCTGTCCTGGCTGATCGCGCTGTGCGCCGCCGTCACCTTCTCCGTCACGGCCGGGGCGGTGCTGGCCCAGGGGCCGCCGCTGAACGCCTACCTGGGCCCGCCCGCCCCGGGCAGCCCGCACACCGGCTGATCCGTCGCCGCCGCCACCACCGTCACCGCCGGCGCAGCCGCCGCCGGACGAGCCGGCCCGTGGCGGCCGGGTCCCAGGAGCCGGGGCAGCCCCGGGTCAGCGGGTAGCAGGCCAGGCCGATCAGCACGGCGCTGAAGTGGCCGATGCTGGTGTAGTCCCGGCTCTGCGCGACGCCCAGGCCGTAGAAGACCAGCACGCCGGCCGCGTACAGGTACCGCCAGGGCCGCACGATCAGATAGGTGAGCACGGCGACCACCCCGGCGAGCGCGTAGCTGACGCCGTAGTCGAGGGTGTAGACGGCCCTCGGCGGGGCGATGCCGCGGTGGATCGCCCACCCGAGCAGGCCCTCGCTGAGGTAGGTCGCGCCGACGTGCGCGATCATCGCCACCGAGATCCAGCGGAGGGTGCCGAGCCAGCGTTCGGCGGGCACGTGGAAGAGGTTGTAGAGCAGGAAGTAGCTCAGCCAGCCGCCGCCCGCGATCCACAGCGCACTGGTGAGCAGCACGCGCACCGGTGAGACCTGTAGGTGGTGCAGGTTGGTCGAGCGCCGTTCCAGGATCCGGTCGGCGGTCGCGGCGTCGACGTGGCGGATCACCTGCGTGGTGGCGAGCAGGATCGCCAGCCACACGTAGGTGCCCGGAGCACGGCGGACGTAGGTCCAGACCGCGTGGGCGAGGCGTGCCCACCAGGGGCGCCGGTCCAGTCCGGTCGCGTTGGTGATGCCACCGGTCATCGGCGCCTCCTCGACGGTTCCCTTCACCCTCACCCGACGCTCGCACCGACGCGTCGGCGCGCTGCGCCCTCCGGGTGACCGGGTCTCGCGGACGGTCTCCCGTATTCCCGCTGCGGTACGGCGCCCGGGCCAGGTCCGTGACCACGATCGGGTGATCTTACGGGGCGCCTATACTCCCTCTGCCGACAGCAGGGGGAAGGGCGGGACGCGTGAACACGACGCTCAGCATGGCCGTACCGGTCGTGATCGGCCTGGCGCTGGTGGTGCGGTTGGTGAGCCTGCCGCTGCTGCTGCGCTTTCAGCGGAACGTACGGCAGCGGGCGTTGGCGGCCCGGGGTGGCGGCAGCGCTCCGAAGGGCCTGGCGGCGCTGTTCGGCGAGATCGCGGTGGGGTTCGCCTGCGGCGGCGGGCTGATGGCCGTGATGACCTTCGCGGGCCTCGCCTTCCGCGTTCTGCGGATGCCGATCGACATCGTGAACGCCCGGGACCTGGCCGTCGCGCAGCATCTTCGCCTCTCCGTCGCGAGGAACTACTACCTCGTACTGGTGATCACGGTCCTGGTGCTCTGGCTGCTGTTCTGGTTCCTGACCCAGCGCAGGCTGCTGCGGACCGGCATGCCCCCGGAGGTGTGGTCCGCCGGATCGACCCGGCTCCGGCTGGCGGGCTGGTTCGTCCTTCGCGCGGTGCTCGGTGCACTCGTGCTGCCGGTCGGGCTGCTCCTGGCCGCCCTGGTGTTCCAGATCGTCGCGGCCGTGACCGCCGGACGCCACCGCACCGCCACCCCACCCGCACCGGCGGTCCCGCCCGCCGTCCCGCCGGCGTTCCCGCCCGTGCAGCCCGGTGCATACGCACCGGCCACCCCGTACGCACCGACCGCCGGGGCCCAGCAGCCCTCGGCGTACACCCCGACCCAGGCCGCCCCGGTGCCCGCCGCGCCGCCGCGCACCGGCCCGGTCACGCCGCTCTCCCCCGTCGGCGCCGTCCCGCACCAGCCCCTGCGCGCGGGCGAACCGCGCACCATCGGCGGCTACCAGTTGCTCGGCCGGATCGGCTCCGGCGGGATGGGCACCGTGTACCTGGCCCGGCGCGAGGGCGCGGCGACGCAGGTCGCGCTGAAGACCATCAACGTCGAACTCCTCGACAACGCCGAGCTGTTGCTCCGCTTCGAGCGCGAGGCGGAGGTGCTGGCCATGGTCTCCGGCGCCTACACCGCCCGGGTGCTCGACGGCGGGGTGGACGACGGCCGGCCGTACCTGGCGATGGAGCTGCTGGACGGCCGCCCACTGGACGCCCATCTGCGCGAGCAGGGGCCGGTCCGCTCCGCCGAGGCGCTGCGGGCCCTGGCGCTGGCACTGGCCGTGGCGCTGTCGGGGGTGCACCGGCTCGGCCTGATCCACCGGGACCTCAAGCCGGCCAACATCATGCTGACCACCGCGGGCCCGCGGCTGCTCGACTTCGGCATCGCGGCGCTGGTGGACGGCACCCGGCTCACCATGACGGGCGGCGGCCCCGGCACCCTCACCTACATGGCGCCCGAGCAATTCGGCGAGGAGCGGGTCGGCACGGCCGCCGACGTCTGGGCCTGGGCCTGCTGCGTGGTCTGCGCGGCGCACGGCGCCAGCCCGTTCGCGGCGACCAGCACGGGCGCGGTGATCCGGCGGATCGTGGACACCGGGCCCGAGCCCGCCGCGCTGGCCGCCGTGCACGCCCTGGACCCGGCGCTGGCCGCCGTGGTGGCCCGTGCGCTGAACGCCGACCCGGCCGGGCGCCCGGCGGACGGCGCGGCGCTGCTGGAGCTGCTGACGGCCTCTCCGGACGCGGGCTCGGTCCGCGAGGAGATCACCCGGGGCTGGCGTACGCTGGCGCTCTGACCGCCCGGGGGCGGGCCGCCGGGGACTGCCGGGCGGCGCCGACCGGGACCGCACAGCGAGGGCGACGGGCACGATGAGCGAGCGCGGCACGACGACCGCACCTGCGGGTATCGACGCCGGCGCCACCGCGCGGCACCCGGCGCTGCGCGTGGCGGACCGGCTGCGGCTGACCACGGTGTACGTGCTGCTGCTGACCGCGACGGCCTGCTGGCTGGCCGGCCAGAGCCACGGCGCGCGGGCCCGGTTCGTCCGGCACAACAGCAGCAACGTCCACCACATGGAGGTCGGCAAGTGGTGGACGATGTTCACCAGCGGGCTGGTGGTCGACGGGGTGCCCGCCTGGGCGGGCATCGCGGCGGTGGCCGTGGTGCTGGGCCTGGCCGAATGGCGCTGGGGGCCGGCCCGGGCCGGCGCGGTCTTCGTCTTCGGGCACTTGGGGGCCACCCTGCTCACCGAGGGCGCCATGTGGGTGATGCTCACCGCCCGGATCCCGGGGGCGCTGTCCCGGGCGCGTGACGTCGGGATCAGTTACGGGCTGGTCGCCACCGCCGGCTGCCTGCTGGCCCTGGGCCCGGCCCCGCTGCGCCGGTTCGGGCTGCCCGCGCTCGGGCTGGGGCTGGCCGTGACCTGGGCGCTGGACCAGCAACTGGCCGACGCCGGGCACCTGGTGGCGCTCGGCCTCGGTGTGCTGGCCTCCCGGACGCCCTGGCTGCGCACCCGCGCCCGGGCCCGGGCCCGGCTGCCGGTCTCCGCCACGCGCTGACGGCCTTCCGCCACTCCCCCTCGGAGTCCTGCCAGCGTCTCTCGGAGTCCTGTCGGCGCCTCTCGGGGTCCTGCCGGCGCCTCTCGGGGTCTTGCCATCACCTTCGCCCCGAGTAATGCTGATTACATGATTACAACCTCACCCGAAGAGCTCCGGGGGTGGTTCACCGGCCGCCTCCCCGCCGACCTGTTCACCGATCTCGTCGAGATCACCGCGGACCGCGAAGAGATCACCGTCGTCGGCCGCATCACCGAGCCCAGCCTCGACCAGGCGGTCTCGGACGCCGAACGCGAAGCCGCGTTCGAGGGCCGGATCGCCGAGTTCCGCGACCGGACCAGGGACGCCCGGATCGCCGTCGCCCGCGAAGCCGAACGCCGCTACGGCCGCAAGGTCTCCTGGGGCGCCGAGTGCGGCGACCTGAGGGGCCTGTTCACCACCGTCTCCGCCCCCGTCATGACTCGGCTGCGCCAGCCCGAGCGACAGGCGCTCGACACGCTGGTGGAGGCGGGCGTCGCCCGCAGCCGCAGCGAGGCGCTCGCCTGGTGCGTCCGTCTGGTGCAGCGCCACTCCGACACCTGGCTCACCGAACTGCGCGAGTCGCTGGAGAACGTCCGCCGCCTGCGCGCCCAGGGGCCGGACGCCGACCGCGCCTCCTGACCCCGCCCCGACGCCCGACCCGAACCTGACCGCCCAACACACCTGGGAGGAAGCCGGGTTGAGGCCCGGCAACCACCGATCGACCACGGCGGGGGAGGCCATACGAACCGCCACCCCCGCCGGGCCGATCGTATTCTCTTGCGGTACTCTGCAAACCTATGCCAGAGTGCGGGCATCGGATACGCCGAATCCCCTCACACGTCGCTAAGTCAGGAGCCCGCGCCGCGCGGGTCAAGGGTGCATGCATGTCGAAGGTCTTGAGCAAGCTGCCGGTCGGTGAACGGATCGGCATCGCATTCTCCGGTGGATTGGACACCTCCGTCGCCGTCGCGTGGATGCGCGAGCACGGCGCCGTCCCCTACGCCTACACGGCCGACATCGGCCAGTACGACGAGCCGAACCTCGCCGACGTCCCGGCCCGCGGCCGCGCCTACGGCGCCGAGCAGGCCCGACTGGTCGACTGCCGGGCGGCGCTGGTCGAGGAGGGCCTGGCCGCCCTCGCCTGCGGCGCCTTCCACATCCGCTCCGCCGGGCAGACGTACTTCAACACCACCCCGCTCGGCCGCGCCGTGACCGGCACCCTGCTGGTCCGCGCGATGCGCGAGGACGAGGTCTCCATCTGGGGCGACGGCTCCACCTACAAGGGCAACGACATCGAGCGGTTCTACCGCTACGGCCTGCTCGCCAACCCCAACCTGCGGATCTACAAGCCGTGGCTGGACCAGCGGTTCGTCACCGAGCTCGGCGGCCGCAAGGAGATGTCCGCCTGGCTCTCCGAGCGCGACCTCCCGTACCGCGACTCCGCCGAGAAGGCCTACTCCACCGACGCCAACATCTGGGGCGCCACCCACGAGGCCAAGCGGCTGGAGTACCTGGACACCTCGATGGAGATCGTCAGCCCGATCATGGGCGTGGCCTTCTGGGACCCGGCGGTCGAGATCCGGACCGAGGACGTGACGATCGAGTTCGAGTTCGGCCGTCCGGTCCGCATCAACGGCCAGGCGTTCGCCGACTCGGTCGAGCTGGTGCACGAGGCCAACCGGATCGGCGGGCGTCACGGCCTGGGCATGTCGGACCAGATCGAGAACCGCATCATCGAGGCCAAGAGCCGCGGCATCTACGAGGCGCCCGGCATGGCGCTGCTGCACACCGCCTACGAGCGGCTGCTCAACGCCATCCACAACGAGGACACCCTCGCCACCTACCACACCCAGGGCCGCCGGCTCGGCCGACTGCTGTACGAGGGGCGCTGGTTCGACCCGCAGTCGCTGATGCTCCGCGACAGCCTGCAGCGCTGGGTCGGCCAGCCGGTCACCGGCAGCGTCACGCTGCGACTGCGCCGCGGCCAGGACTACTCGGTGCTCGACACCCAGGGCCCGAACCTCAGCTACCACCCCGAGAAGCTGTCCATGGAGCGCAGCGTCGACGCCGCGTTCGTCCCGGACGACCGCATCGGCCAGCTGACCATGCGCAACCTCGACATCGCCGACTCGCGCAGCAAGCTGGAGCAGTACGCGGTGCACGGCCAGCTGGCGCCGTGGAGCGGCCTGATCGGCGAGCTGGCCCCCGGCGGGGCGGCGCCGATCGCCGCCGCCGGCCCCGACGCCGAGGCGCTGGCGGCCAAGTCCACCGCGCTCGACAGCGCGGCGATCGAGTCGGGCACCGACTGATCCGCTGCCGTGCCACGTCCGAGGGCCGCCGCACCACACCGGTGCGGCGGCCCTCGGCGGTTCCAGGCGAACTCGGACCGGACCGGACCGGACCCGCCCGGGCCGCACCGGACCCGCCCGACCCGACCTGGTCTGGCCTGGCCTGGCCTGGCCTGGCCTGGCCTGGCCGCGGATTCACCCGCATAGCCGTCCCGACCGTGCACGGCGGCCCCGGCCGTAGCTGAATGGGGCGGACGTGTGTCCGGCGGCGCAGGCCCGGGCGGCGGCTTCCCCGGGCGGGCCCGGGCGGCGGCGAGGAGGCGGGAGCGGGATGGGCGAGGCGGTCGGGTCGATGCTGGCGTCCGCGGTGGGCATCGCGATCAGCCCGCCGGCGCTGATCGCGATGGTCCTGATGCTGGCCGCACCGCGCGGGCGGGCCCTCGGGCTCGCCTTCGCGGCCGGCTGGGCGGTCGGCCTGGCGGCGGTGGTGGCGGTCGTGGTGGCGGCGGGCAGCGCGCTGGGTCCGGGTGTCGGCCGCCCGGCCTGGCCGTACTGGCCGTACTGGCTCAAGCTCGCGCTGGGTGTCCTGTTCGTCCTGATGGCCGGGAAGCAGTGGCGCGACCGGCCCCGCGAGGGGCACGTCACCGCGCCGCCGAGGTGGATGCGGGAGGTGGACCGCTTCAGCGCGGGCCGGTCCGCCGGTCTCGCGGTGGTCCTGGTCGGGGCCAGCCCGAAGAACCTGGCGCTGGCCGTCGGCGGCGCGGCCTCGATCGCCGCCAGTACGGCCGGGGTCGGCGGCACGGTGGCGGCCGCCGCACTGATGGTGCTGGTCGGCTCGCTGTGCACGCTGCTGCCGCTCGGGGTCCACCTGTTCGGCGGGGACCGCTCGGCGCGGGCCCTCGGGGAGTGGAAGGCCTGGCTGGCCACGCACAGCACGGCGATCACGACCACCGTGCTGGCCGTGCTCGGGGCCGAGTACGTCGGCGACGCCGTCACCGGGCTCGGGTGAACCGCCCCCGGTGGTCGGCCCTGGTCGGCCCTTCGCCATGGCCGCCCGGCCCCGCGCCCCCGCCGCCCTGCTCACCGGATGCGCACCGCACCTCTCCCCCGCACCGACCGCACGCCCAGCCGTCCGCCGTCCGCCCCCGGCCGCACCGCCAGCACGTCCCTGAGCGTCAGCAGGATCTCGCCGTCGTAGCGCTCGGCCAGCTCACGGGCCAGATGCGCGGCGCCGCCCGGCCCGGCGTCCGGGGCCAGGGCGGGCAGGTGGCCGGGGGCGCTGAGGTCCTGGGCCTGGGCGGCCCAACGGGCTGCGTCCCGGGCCTCGCCCTCGGCCGCGTAGTGGACGGCCAGGCAGTGCACGGCCAGTTGGTCGCCGTACTGGGCGGCGATCCGCCACCAGAAGACGCCGTCCGCGGTGCGGCCCATCCCGTAGAGCAGGCAGCCGAGGGTGCGGAAGGCCGTCTTCTCGGCCAGTTCGAGGTCCAGCGCCAGTTCGCCCGGTTCCACCGCGCCCGCCACGGTGGCGCACAGGTGCCGCAGGTCGCGTCGGAGTTCGGCCCGGCCGCCGGCCCACGGGGGCTCGCCGGAGGCGTGCGGCGGGCGGGCGTTCGCGGGCGGGCGGGCCGGGCGTTCACGGGCGGTCGGCGCGGGTCGGCGGGCGGCGGCAAGGCGCTCGGCCAGCCGGCGGGTGAAGGCGACCGGGTCGTGGTCGCGGAACTCGCGTTCCAGCAGGGCGGCATCCGCCCGCAGCAGTTCGGTGACCTTCACGGTGTCTGCCCGTCGTCCGGCTGCTCCAGCAGGTACTCCAGGTGGCGCCGCCCGAGGCTGTAGTAGGTGCGGGCGGTGGTGTGCGCGATGCCGAGGCTGCGGCCGATGTCCGGGTAGGACAGGCCCGCCTGGCGCAGCCGGACGACGTCGGCCTGGACCGGGGCGGCGCGCGCGAGTTCCTCCATCGCCCAGTCCAGGGCGTCGAGTTCGGCCAGCTGGTCCAGTTCGTCCTGGCTGGTGTCGGGGCGGCGCTGCGCGATGACGCGCAGCCGTTTGCGTTCGGCGCGACGGCGCTCGCGCAGGAGGTCCACCACCGCGTCCTTGACGACCTTGAAGGCGAAGGCCTGCGGGTCGGCGCTGGCCAGGGCGCGGCGCCAGTTCTTGTAGAGCGTGGCGCCCGCGTTCTGGACGGCGTCCTGCGCGTCCTCGCGGTGTCGCAGGCGCTGCTGGGCGTACCGGAGGTAGCCCGGGTGCTCATGGGTGAAGAAGGCCTCGAAGTCGGCCGGCAGGTCGCCGAGCGGGTCCGCCCGCAGGTCCCGCTCCTCGCCCGGCCCGGGGGTGTTCAGCACACGCGCCCCCCTTTCGTGGGTCAGCTGGCCGGCCCACCGGGTGGCACGCCGACGGCCCCTGGGGGCTCGTGGTGTAACCGTCCGGGCGGCGCGGGTTGTTGACCGGATCGGGCGGACAATTGGCGACCGTTTCCGTTCACTTTCGAGCACCGGCGCTGACCTGCCGGTTCGACCCCGGCGGGAGCCCGGGAACCAGCCGCACGTGACCCACGTCACAGGCGGGGGGTCGCCGACTTGACAGGGCGGACGCCGCCGCTACGGCGCCGGTTCCACCACCGCCGAGTCCAGCGCGGCGGTCACCCGCTCCAGCAGCACGCGCAGCGCGGCCAGGTCCTCGACCGGCAGCCCGGTCGCGGCGAACAGCCGGCGCGGCACCTGCCCGGCCCGCTCGCGCAGGGCGGAGCCCTCGGCGGTGAGGCTCACGGTGACCGACCGCTCGTCCTCCGGGCTGCGCTCGCGCCGCACCAGTCCAGCCGCCTCCAGCCGCTTGAGCAGCGGGGAGAGCGTGCCGGAGTCGAGCCGCAGACGCTCGCCGATCCGCTTGACGGGCAGGTCGCCGTCCTCCCAGAGCACGAGCAGGACGAGGTACTGGGGGTAGGTGAGCCCGAGGTCCCGGAGCAGCACCCGGTAGACGCCGCCGAAGGCGCGGGAGGCCGCGTTCAGTGAGAAGCAGATCTGCTGGTCGAGGCGGAGCAGTTCCTCGTCCGCCATGCCGGGGAGCGTGGTCATGACCCCATGGTACCGATCCCCCTCGCGCCATTTAGTTGTGCACAATTGAATTGCGTGCTCTACTTATCTCCAGAGGGCGGCCCGGGTGGCCGCCGGAGCACACGAAGGGAACCGACCATGGACGCGCTCTACACCGCAGCCGCCACCGCCAACGGCCGGGAGGGCCGCGCCGTCAGCTCCGACGGGCAGCTGGACCTCGCGCTGGCGATGCCGCCCGCGCTCGGCGGCAACGGCCAGGGCACCAACCCCGAGCAGCTGTTCGCGGCCGGCTACGCGGCCTGCTTCGCCAGCGCCCTCGGCCTGGTCGGCCAGAAGGCCCGGGTCGACACCAGCGAGGTCTCGGTCACCGCCGAGGTGTCCATCGGCAAGGACGGCGCCGGGTTCGGCCTCGCCGTCGTGCTGCGCGTCGAACTGCCCGAGTCGCTCGCGGACGGGACCGGCGAGCAGCTGGTCAAGCAGGCGCACGAGGTCTGCCCGTACTCGCGCGCCACCCGCGGCAACATCCCGGTCGAGCTGGTCGTCGAATAAGTCGCATGAGTCGCACAGGCCACCCGGGCCGAGCCGGTCGCACCGGCCGGCCGGACCGCCACCGCGCACGGGCCCGCCGCACGCACCACCGTGCGGCGGGCCCGTCTGCGCCTCGACTCAGCCGTCGCCCGGCCCGTTCACCGAGCGGAGCGTGTCGAGCCTGTGCCGGTACTCCTCGGCGTCGATCTCGCCGCGCGCGAACCGCTCCGCGAGTAGTTGCTCGGGCGCCGGCCCGGCCACCGGGCCGTGCGGCCCGCCCCAACCCGGACCCGCCGCGCCCACGCCCACGCCCGCACCCGGACCCGCCGGGCCGTGCGGCAGCGGCCGCCGCGAACGCGACACGTACCGGAACAGGGCGATGGCGGCGAGCACCAGCACCAACAGGACCAGCAGCGTCACGATCGCCATCACGCCGATGCCCCAGCCACTCAGGACGTGGCCGTGTCCGTGCCAGTACCTCATCAGGACCTCCTCCTCCGGCCCCGCAGCCGGGGCCCGCCGAGGTGATCAGCGCCTCACCACCATGGTGCGCCCCCACCGGGCCGAAGCGCTCTGAAGAAAGCCTGAGAAAACGTTCCGGCGCTGAGCTCCCGGCCCGCCGGGGTAGCGTTGCCGCCCATGAACCACCACCCACCGGCCGACGACCGCTCGCCCGAGCACCTCGTCGCGGCCGGGGTGCTGCGGCGCCACGGGGACCACCGCCCCCACCCCGCGCTCGGCCACTCCCCGATCAGCTACGTCTCCACCGCGCTCTGGGCCGAGCTCACCGCCCTCGCCATAGCCCCGCCCGCGGCCGACGCCACCGCCACCGCCCTGCTGCACGCCATCGCCGCACGCGCCGTGGACGCGGCCCTGGCCCCCGGCAACGAGCGCGCCCCGCGTGACGACCTGTACGTGGCCCACCCCGCACACATCGGCGCGCACCGCCGGACGGTCTGGTTCCAGCGCTACGGCCCGCGCGGCCCGATCACCGCCGCCTTCGCCCCGTGAGGCGGTGCGCTCAGCGCTCGACCTGAAGGCTGTGGCAGACCCAGCTGAGCCGGTCCGGCCCGCCCAGCGGCGGCCGGTCGTGGTACGTCCCGTCCGCGACCGACAGGTTGACGATCAGGTACGCGTGCCAGCCGGAACCGACCCCGTGCAGGTCCGCGTAGACCAGCTCGTCCTCGACGTACCAGTCCACCGAGTTCGCCCCGAACACGACCCGCAGGCCGAAGGTCGCCCCGGGCGCGATCCCCGAGCCGGCGCCGTGCCAGTACCGGTACCCGCCCCGGACGTGGTTGGAGAACTCCAGCAGGTCCGGATGGTCGGGGTGGTACTCGAAGACGTCGACCTCGTTGCCGCCGTCCCGCCAGGTCCAGAGCGCCGGCCAGGCACCCAGCTCGACGGGCAGCGTGATCCGGGCCGTCACCTGGTCACCGGTGCGGACCTGGAAGCCGTCCGGACTGCCCTCGGTGGTGAGCAGGCTGCACGTCCAGAGCCCGCCGACGTGCCGCCGGGCGGCGCTGAACACGCCGCCCGGGCAGTAGGCGCGGCCGAGGTAGTCGAGCTTGTGGTCGCTCCGGTTGGTCGGCCCCATCCGGGGGTAGGCACTGCTGCGCCCGGCGGTCCACTGCCTGGTCGAAGTGAAGTCCGCGTCGAACACGACTGCCACGGCCGCCTCCGCAATGCTCCGGCGCCCCGACAGTTCGACCCGCCGGGCACACGGAGTGATTTACCCGATACGCTCCGCAGTATGCGAAGCGAACCGACCAGGCCCGGGCAGCGCCCGGCACGCAGCGGTCGGATGGCAGGATCGACGGATCAGCCCACCGGTGCGGCCGCCCCACCCGCACCGAGCCGGTCGGTGACCGAGACCACGCCGTCCACCGAGCGGCACAGGTTCAGCACGATCGGCACCAGGTACGGCTCGGGCACCGTACCGCTGAGCACCACCCGGCCCTGATCGACCTCGACGCCGATCTCCGCCGGGCTCACCCCGTCGATCCGGCCGAGCACCTCCTCGACGATCTCCCGCCGGATCACCACGTCCTCGCGCAGGAACACCCGCAGTAGGTCCCCGCGACTGACCATGCCGGTCACCCGCCCGTCCTCGTCCAGCACCGGCAGCCGCTTCAACCCGTGCCGGCTCATCAGCCGGGCCGCCGCGACCACGCTGGTCCCGGGGGTGGTGCAGACCGGCTGCGCGGTCATCAGGTCGGCCGCCGTGACGGCACCGCCCGGGCCGGCCGACGCCGCCTCGGGGGCGGGCAGCAGCACACCCGGATCCTCCTGCGCGGCCAGCGTGCGCAACAGGTCGGCCTCGGAGACGATCCCGAGCGGCCGCCCCTCGGCGTCCACCACCGGCACCCCGGTGATGTCGTACTCGGTCAGCAGCGCGACGATCTCCCGGAAGCCGGTCTCGGGCGCGACCCGGACCACGGGGCTGGTCATCACTGATTCGACGGTGGCATGCCGCACGCCGGTTCACCTCGTCCACGACACTGTTGCGGCCGGGCACGGATCGTCCCGGCCGGTACCGGCAGCATCGCGCCCGGCGGCACGGACCGCCAGGGGCCAAGGGGCTGAACGGGTGGGACCTTGGGCCCGTCCACCGAACGCGGATCCGACACCCCTCCGAACCGACGCCTCGCCGCCCGCCGAACTAGCGACCCGGCGACCCGGCGACCCGGCGACCCGGACGGCGCAACCATCACATGATCGACTCGTTGGACCGTCCACCACGACAGCACGCACGGCATCCGGGGAGGGCCCGTTGGCAGGACGGACGGTGGGCGGGACGGCGGGCGCGGCATCGCCGGCGCAGGGCGCCGCGGCGCGCCCGGTGGCCCAGGCCGAGGCCGCGCTGGTGCGCCACTACCGCAGGCTGGCCCGGCTGGCGTACCTCGCGCTGCCCGCCGACCGGGACCGGCACAGCCGGGTGCTGGCGGCGCACGCGACCGCCCAGCGCGCCCTGCCCTCCCGCTGGGCCCGCCCGGCCCGCCCGGCCGGTCCGCCGGCGGCGGACGAGGACCCGGTGTACGCCGCGCTGCGCCTGCGGGTGCTGCGCGCCGCACTGCGGCCGCACCCTGCCCGGCGGCTGCCCGCGCCCCGGATCTGGGGACTGCGGCTGTTCACCCCGCACGGCGGCGAGGAGGACGCGGCGCTGGACCACGCGCTCGCGGCGCTCGACGCCCCCGCCCGGGCGGCCTTCGCCCTGCGCGCGGTGGAGGGGCTGGCTCCGGAGCAGGCGGCCGAGGCGCTGCGGCAGGCCGGGGTCGAGCACCCCGAGGAGGCCGTCGCGGCGGCGGCCGACGTGACCGCCGGGGCGGACCCGGAGCCGCCCGCCTTCGACCCGTGCGCGGTGCGGGTCCAGCCCGCCGACCTGCTGCGCCGCCGCCGGGCCTGGACCGCCGCGCTGCTGGTCGGCCTGCTCGGGCTCAGCACGACGGCGGCCGTGGTGGCCGACTCCGCCCCGGCCGCGCCCGCGGCCCGCCCGCTGCCCGCCCCGCCCGGCGCCGCGGCCGACCCGGCCCGCCTGACCCGGGTCGCGCCGGACCTGTGGCAGCACACCGCGCGGGTCGACTTCACCGCCTGGCCCGCCCGTGGCGACCGCCGCGACGACGGCGCGCTGCTCGGCCGCGCCCTGGCCGCCTGGGAGCGGCCCGGCCCGCAGACCCGCGCCGAGCCGGGCGTGGACGCCGCGCCGCCCGCCACCCCGCCGGGCCTGCTGTTCGCCGGGACGGTCGACGGCGCCGCCGTGGTGGTGCTGTTCGACGGCCGGCGGCTCGCCCGCTACACCGACGGACGCGACGGCGGCCTGGACCTCGCCCGGGCCGACGATTCGGACGTGACCACGGCGGGCGCGGTGGTGCTGCGCCGCCAGGGCACCGCCGTGCGCTATCTGCTGGCCCCCTGGGTGGACGCCGCCGAGACCCGCCGGATCGACCAACCCGACTCCCCGGCAAGGCCGTTGGACCACACCGACGGTGTCACGGCGGCGGTCCCGGGCGGTGGGCCCGCGGACTGCCACGGCGCCACGGTGCTCCAGCTGCACTCCTCCCCCGTCATCGCCGAGAAGCACGCCTTCCTGCTGGCCGACCTGGGCGGGCTCGTCCCCGCGCACTTGACCTACTCCCCGCCGCCGGACCGCACCCAGCCGGCCCGCGAGCCGCGCGAGGCCACCGGCCAGGACGCGCTGCTGGCCTGGGCCCGCGCGGGCTGCGCCGTCCCGGACGGCACGCCGGGCGTCAAGCAGCTCAACCTGTGGGCCTTCGCGGTGCAGCCGCTGCCGCAGAACGCGGGCTCGGCGGCCTGGGTCTGCCTGCGCGCCGACCGCTGGACCGGCGAGGGCAGCGCCGCCACCGCCGTCCTGCTGCCGACCGCCCACGGCCCGCAGCGCACCGGCGGCGGCCCGGGGCGGGCGTGCAGCCGGTTCGAGCAGGACGTCGTCGGCTGGGCCTGGTGGCGCTCCCCGCAGGGGGCGGAGTTCCTGCTCGCGGCGGGCAGCCGACGGGTGACCCGGCTCACCGTCAAGGGCCCGGACTGGTCCGCCGACCGGCCCGCCCCGGACCACACGCTGGCCGTCGAGCGCCCGGCGCGGGCCGCCGTCCAGGTGGAGGCGGCCCTGGACGGCGGCGCCCGGATCAGCCCGCCGCACTGAACCGGTCGGCCGACTCCCGCGCGTAGTCCGGCAGTTCGACGCTGGAGACCTGCTTGCCGAGCTCCAGCATCCGGTCCAGCACCCAGCGCCGGTTCAGCAGCCCGTTGCGCACGCGCAGGCCGGTGGCGGTGCGCGGCGCCAGGAACGGGCCGGTGCGGTCCCCGCCCTTCTGGCAGCCCTGGGCGTAGCCGCGCAGCAGCTGCTCGTACCGGGCGAAGGCGGTGCGGTGGTCGCCGCGGGCCCGGGCCAGTTCGCCGGCCAGGACGTACGCGGCCACCACGGCGGTGCCGGTGCCCATGCCGCCGATGGTGGCGCCGCAGGCCGCGTCGCCGAGCAGCGCGATCCGGCCGCTGGACCAGGTGGGGACGTCGGCGCGGCTGATCGAGTCGAAGTAGAGCTCCGGGGCGTGCCGCAGGCTCTCCAGCAGGCGCGGCACCTCCCAGCCGAGGCCCGCGAAGGCGTCCCGCACCAGTGCCTTCTGCTGCTCCGGGTCGTGGCGGTCGTAGCGCAGCTCGGGCGAGGCGAAGAGGCAGAAGGCGCCGGCGCGGGTCGGGTCGCGGTGATCGGCGCCGAGCGAGGCGAGCCGGCCGGGGGCGTTGAGGCCGACCGAACCGGGCGGCAGGCCGAGGTCGTTGGGAAACTGCCAGGTGGCCGCGTAGTAGCCGAGGTGGCGGACGTAGCGCTGCTCGGGGCCGAAGGCGAGCCGGCGGACGTTGGAGTGCAGCCCGTCGGCGCCGATCACCAGATCGAACTCGCGCGGCGCGCCGCGCCGGAAGGCGACCCGCACGCCCCTCGGGGTCTCCTCCAGGGCAGTGATCGAGTCGTCGAGGACGTACTCGGCGCGGGCGCGGCTGTGCCGGTGGAGCAGCTGGGCGAGTTCGCCGCGCGGGATCTCCAGTTCGCCGCCCGCGAACTCGGCGGGCAGGTGCAGGAGTCGACGGCCGTCGGCGCCGAGGAAGGTCATCGGGCTGCCGCCGGTGTCGAGCGCGCGCAGTTCGTCGAGGACGCCCATCCGCTCCAGCACCGTCAGGTGGGTGCGGCCGCGGAAGTCGACGTTCTGGCCGCCACCGCGCAGCGCCGGGGCGAGTTCGACGACGGTGACCTCGAAGCCGTACCGGCCGAGCCAGTGGGCCAGGGCGGGGCCGGCGATGCTCGCGCCCGAGATCAGGACCTTGGTGCTCAGGGGAACCACTCCGTCCGAGAGGATCGAGAAACTGTGTCCAGCGGATACTGTTTGCTGCTGTGTACGGTAGACGCAGTTAGGTCGGACGAGCAACCCCCAGGACGGGAGCGGAATGTGAGCGAGGCGGCGAACGACACGGTGCGGCTGCTCTGGGGCCCCGCGGCCAAGCCCACCCGGGGGCCGAAACCGGCCCTCAGCCTGGAGCGGATCGCGGCGGCGGGCGTCGAGATCGCGGACGCCGAAGGCCTGGGCGCGGTCTCGATGCAGAAGGTCGCCGGGCTGCTCGACTTCACCAAGATGTCGCTCTACCGCTACGTGCCCGGCAAGGCCGAACTCGTCGCCCTGATGGTCGAGGCCGCCGTCGGCGAGCCGCCGCAGGACCGGCACACCCACGACTGGCGGGGTCAACTCACCGCCTGGGCACACCACTTGACCGACTCGTTCATTCGCCATCCGTGGCTGCTCGACGCCACCATCGGCCCCCGGGTGATGGGCCCCAAGGAACTCACCTGGCTGGAACGGGTGGTGGCCGCCCTCGACGGCCACGGGCTGACCGGCCCCGAGCGGATGGACGCCGCCGTCCTGCTCGCCGGACACGTCCGCAGCATCGCCCAGCAGTCCCGCGCCGCCGGGCCCGAAGGCTCCCCCGAAGCCGAACTCCTCACCGCCCTCGGCACGCTGGTGCACCGGCACGCCGACCGCTACCCCGCCCTGGCCACCGCCATGGCCGAGGAGGGCGGGCGCGACCAGGCCCTGGACTTCGGCCTGGACCGCATCCTGGACGGCCTCGCCGCCCTGATCACCCGCCGCACGGACACCGGCTGACCGCCACCGAGGCCGGGCCGAGCGGGCCGCCGACCTGCGGCGTTGGCTCCCGACGTGCCCGTTCGGCCGATCCGGGCGATCATGGGACGAACCGCGTCTCGGCGATTCGGCGCACCGGTGTCTGTCCGGCAGCGCCCGGAAGGTGGACTGCGATGTTCCAGCTCCTGTGGATTCTGCTCATCGGCTTCGTGCTGGGCGTACTGGCCAAGCTGATCCTGCGCGGGCCGCAGTCGATCCCCTGGTGGCTGACCATGCTGCTCGGCGCCGCCGGGGCCTGGCTCGGCAACGCCGTCTCCGGATGGATCGGCGTCCGCCACACCTCGGGCATCGACTGGATCCGGCACATCCTCCAACTCGGCTTCGCCGTCGCCCTGGTGGCCTTCGTCGCCCCGGCCTGGAGCAAGTCCCACCCGAACCGCTGACCCGGACTGCCCTCGGCAGTTGCAGGACTTCCGCCACGGCCCGGCGGCCGGGCCCTGGCGGGAGGCGCAGGCGGCCGCCCCGTTCGGCGGGGCGGTGCGGTCAGCCGACGTGGACGGCCGGGCGGCGGCCGCGGTCCGGTTCGGCCTCGCGCAGGACTTCGCGGGTGACGGGGGCGATCTCGCCCTGGCCGAAGAGGAAGAACCTGAGGAACTGGGCGAAGGGGTTGCCCTCGGTCCACTCGAAGTAGATGTGCGGCTGCTGGCCGGTGAGGTCCCGTACCCGCAGCAGCAGGGCGGCCAGCGCGTTCGGCACGCTGGAGCTCTGCAGCGTCAGCACCCGGTAGCGGTCGTGCAGCACCTCGCCGCGCACGGTCAGTTCGGCCTCGAAGTCGGACGGGTCGAGCACGGTGACCTCGACGAAGACCAGGTCGTCCTCGATCGGGATGGAGTTGTCGGCGCGGATCTGGCGGATCTTGTCGCGGTACTCGGTGAGGTCCCGGCTGTTCGGCTCGTTGGCGATCAGCCGCAGCGGGCGGTGCATGTAGTCCCGGACGAAGCGTTCGGCGACGTCGTCGAGCACCACGTCGGTGACGCGCAGCTCGAAAGCGCGCTTGAGCCGGGAGAGGAAGGAGACCAGCATGATGCCGGCGATGAAGCAGCCGCCGATCTTGACGCCGTCCGGCCGCTCGGCGATGTTCACGGCCGTGGTGTAGAGGAAGACCCCGGCGATCACGGCGAAGCCGACCCTCCTGCGGCGCTGCCCGGCCTTGTGGGCGGCGATGGTGACGGCGATGGCGGCCGAGCTGATCAGCACCAGCACGCCGGTCGCGTACGCGCCGCCCTGGGCGTCCACGTCGGCGTCGAACAGCCAGGTGACCAGGAAGGCGATCAGGGTCAGGACGATCACGGTGGGGCGCACCGCCCGGGCCCAGTGCGGGGCCATGCCGTAGCGGGGCAGGTAGCGCGGCATCAGGTTGAGCAGTCCGGCCATCGCGGAGGCGCCGGCGAACCAGAGGATGGCGATCGTGGACAGGTCGTAGACGCTGCCGAAGGTGTTGCCGAGGTTCTCGTGGGCGAGGTAGGCGAGCGCCCGCCCGTTGGCCGGGCCGCCGGCCTTGAAGGCGGCGGCGGGGATCAGCAGGGTGGTGATGAGGCTGGTGGTGATCAGGAAGCAGCTCATGATCGCGGCCGCGGTGGTGAGCAGCTTGCGGGCGCCGCGGATCCGGCCGGTGGGCTTCGCCTCGGTGTCGTCCGGGTCCCCCTCGATGTGCGGCATCACGGCGACGCCGGTCTCGAAGCCCGACAGGCCGAGCGCCAGCTTCGGGAAGACGATCAGTGCGACGCCGATCATCGCGATCACGTTGCCGTGCTCGGCGGTGAGCGCGTCGGTCCAGTCGCCGACGACGTGCGGGGACTTCAGCACGTGCCAGAGGCCGTTGGCCACCACCACGACGTTCAGCGCGAGGTAGACCGCGACCAGGCCGACGGCGATGCCGATCGCCTCGCTGAAGCCCTTGAGGAAGACCCCGCCGAGCAGGGCCACCATGATGAGGGTGATCGTCACCTGCTTGCCGGTCAGCGCGCTGTGCAGATGCGGGTTCTCCACCAGGTGCGCGGTCGCGTCGGCGGCGGACAGGGTGATGGTGATCATGAAGTCGGTGGCCGCGAAGCCGAGCAGGGTGAGCACGAAGAGCTTGCCCTGCCAGAACGACAGCAGCCGCTCCAGCATCGCGATCGAGCCCTCGCCGTGCGGGCTCTCCTGGGCGACCCGCCGGTAGACGGGCAGTGCGCCGAGCAGCGTGACGACCACCAGCACGATGGTCGCCAGCGGCGAGAGCAGGCCGGCGGCGAGGGCGGCGATGCCGGGCTGGTAGCCGAGCGTGGAGAAGTAGTCCAGGCCGGTCAGGCACATCACCCGCCACCAGCGCTGGCCCTTGACGTGCGGCGCCTGGGCGTGCGGGCCGGGGTGCTGCTTGGCCATGTCCGACAGGCCTTCCAGCATCCACGCCCGGAACCTCGCGCCGTGGGTCGCGGGCGCCACCCCCGGATCGGCCGAACCCGACGAAACCACCTGCACCCCTGTCCACGAGTCGGCCGGCCGCGCGCGGCTCCGGCCCCCCAAGGCCGCCGGACGGCGGGCCTGGTCAGGCTAGGGGACCGGATCGGCGCCGCCGGGGAGCGGCGCGTCCGGACACGCCCGGGGTACCCCGGACGGCTCTCAGCGGTGGCGGGCGGCGCCCCGCCGTGCCGGTCGTCCCGGCGCGGCGGGCCACGCGCGGTGCCCGGAACGGGTGAGGATGTCCGCGCGATCGACGCAGGGGTGCATCGTTGCAGGAGTGCATCATTGCAGGAGTGCATCGTTGTCGAGGACGGACACCAGGGAGGCAGCGGTGACGGAACCGAGTCGGCGGGGGATTCTGGGCCTGGGCCTGGGCCTGGGTCTGGTGGCGGCGGCCACCACCTCCTGCGGCACCCGCCGCCCGGGCCCCGACCCCGCCCCGAACCCCTCGTCCGACAGCGACGACCCGCGCCCCTCCCCCGATCACGGCGGCCCGACCGCCGACCAGCGCGTGGGCCCGACCACCGAGCAGTCCCTTCCCGGCACACCCGACTGGGAGATCACCAACCCCGGCTCCGCCGGCGCCATCGAGGGCTTCGCCGACCGGGTCAGCGTGCTGCCCGGCGAGCAGTTCGGCCTGCACGTCTCCACCCCGGCCGCCGCCTTCACCGTCTCCGCCTACCGCACCGGCTGGTACGACGGCGCCCGCGCCCGCCTGGTCTGGCGCCGCGAGCACGTCCCGGGCGGCCGGCAGCCCGCCCCGCACGTGGACCCCGCGACCCGGACCGTGCTGACCGGCTGGCAGCGCACCCTCACCGTGGACACCACCGGCTGGCCCGAGGGCGCCTACCTCCTGCGTCTGGACGCCGAGGACGGCTCCGGCCAGCGCTACGTCCCGCTCACCGTCCGCTCCGCCGCCACCGCCGGGCGGACGGTGGTGATGAGCGCCCCCACCACCTGGCAGGCGTACAACGAGTGGGGCGGGTACAGCCTCTACAACGGCCCCACCGGCGGGCTGGCCACCCGGTCGCTGCGGGTCGTCTTCGACCGGCCCTACGGCTACGACCACGGCGCCGGGCTGTTCCTGGTGTACGAGGCGCCGCTGGTCGCGCTCGCCGAGCGGCTCGGGTTGCCGCTCGCCTACACCACCGGGATCGACGTGGCCCGGGAGCCCGGGCTGCTGCGCGGCGCGAGCGCCGTCCTGTCGCTCGGCCACGACGAGTACTGGTCCCCCGAGCAGCGCGCCCAGGTGGTCGCGGCCCGCGACGCCGGCACCAACCTGGCGGTCCTGGGCGCCAATTGCTGCTACCGCCGGGTCCGCTTCGAGCCCTCGGAGCTGGGCCCGGACCGTACGGTGGTCTGCTACAAGGACGCGTGGGCGCAGGACCCGGGCCGCCAGGCCGGCGCCCCGGCGACCACCGACTTCCGGGCCGGCCCGGACGCCGACCCGGAGAGCTCGATGCTCGGCGTGATCTACGACGGCTACCCGGTGGACGCCCCGTACGTGGTCGGCTCGCCGGAGCACTGGGCGTTCGAGGGCACCGGCGTCGCCGCCGGAGCGTCCTTCCCGCACCTGGTCGGCGTCGAGTACGACCGGGTGGACACCGCCTTCCCCACCCCGCGCCCGATCGAGGTGATCGCGCACTCCCCCGTGGTCTGCGAGGGCCGCCGCTCGCACTCCGACACCGCGTACTACACCGTGCCGAGCGGCGCCGGGGTGTTCGCCTCCGGGACGATGCGCTGGGTGGAGACCCTGGACGCGCACGGCCCCGGGGGCGGCAGCGCCGACCACGGGATCGACGCCCGGGCCGGGGACCTGGTCCGCAGGGTCACCGAGAACGTCCTGCGCACCTTCGCCGCCGGCCCGGCCGGCCTCACCCACCCGGCACGGGACAACCTCGCGACCGTCTACGGCGGGGCGTAGCGCGCCCGGCTCAGCCGCTCACGAGGGGGGCGACGAAGGTCTCCGGCGGGCCGAAGTCCGAGTAGGCGCCCTTGACCACCGTCAGCTTGCCCCGCACCGTCATCGACTGCTCGCCGCGGACGGCGCGTCCGAACCGGTCGATCCACAGCTGGTAGTCGAGCGTGTCCACGCCCTCGGACTCCATCCGCGAGGCGTTCGACGGGTCCGCGCGGCGCACCTGCTCCACGGACAGCTTCGCGCCCAGGTGGAACACCGGGACACCGCTTTCGACCTCCATGCCCTTGCGGGCCGCGGGGCCGGCGGCGAGCAGGACCTTGGCGTAGTCGGTGTAGTGGTTGGCGTCCTCATCGGAGTCCGTCGAGGACGGGACCTTCTTCCAACCCGCTTCCGGCTTCTGCTTGTCGCGCATGTAGCTGGTGCCGTCCACCGTCAGCGACTCCACCCGGTTCAGGGTCAGGAACCCGCCGGCGGTGGTCTCCCCGTCCGTGTGGTTGCCGCGGGTCGGAGTGTTGAGGTTGCCCCGGCCCGTGACGACAATGCGCACCTGCTCGTCGCCCTCGCCCGCCTCGGTGGTCAGCTTCAGGGACGCGGCGTACGGGGCCGGATCGCGGTGGGCGATCGCGGCCGCCGGGTCGAACGCCCCGGTGGCGTCCGCCGACGCGCCGACGGCCGGGGCGCTCGCGGCCGGCGTCGAGCGGGCGTCCTTCTCGCCGCAGCCCGCGACGGAGGTCAGAGTGAGGGCGGCGGCGGTGACGGACAGGGCGGCGGTGCGACGGATCGTCAAAGAAGTTCTCCGGGTCTGCGGATCGGGGCGAGGGCAGCCTGCCACAGTCACGCATCGCAGTCGAACTGGTTTCCGGGGCGTGGTGGGCTCCGCCGAGGCCCTCGCCCGGGGCGAGGGACCCTCCACCGCACCGGTACACTCACACGGTCTCATCCACAGCAGGTCGTCAAGGACAACCGTCCGGTGTGGCACGGGTGCCGGCCGGAAAGGGCACGAGGGAAACAGAACATGGTCGAGGCCTCCCCGAAGGTCGTTGTCGTCGTCCCCACGTACAACGAGCGGGAGAACCTTCCGGTCCTCGCGGGTCTCCTCGCGGACCTCCCGGTACCGGGCCTGCACCTGCTGGTGGTCGACGACAACTCGCCGGACGGCACCGGTGAGATCGCGGACAAGCTCGCCGCGGAGTCCGGCGGCACGGTCGGTGTGCTGCACCGCACCGAGAAGGACGGCCTCGGCCGCGCCTACCTGGCCGGCATGGCCCGGGCCCTGGACGAGGACGCCGACGTCGTGGTCCAGATGGACGCCGACCTCTCGCACCCCGCCTCCGCGATACCCGCGATGGTCCGGGCCCTGCTCGCCGACGACACCGCCGTGGTGCTCGGCTCCCGCTACGTGCCCGGCGGTTCGACCGCCGCGGAGTGGCCCTGGCACCGCAAGGCGCTGTCCGCCTGGGCCAACCTCTACGTCAACACCATCCTCGGCCTGGGCGTCCGGGACGCCACCGCCGGTTTCAAGGCCTGGCGGGCGAGCACCCTGCGGGCGATCGACCTGCCGACCGTGCAGAGCAGCGGGTACTCGTTCCAGGTCGAGATGAACTACCGGGTCGTCAGGCGCGGCCTGACGATCCGCGAGGTGCCGATCCGCTTCGAGGAGCGGATCGAGGGCGCGTCGAAGATGAGCATCGGGGTGCAGGTCGAGTCCGCGCTGGCGCCCTGGAAGCTGCGGCTGAACCGCCACGACCCGCGGTAGGCCGTGACCCGGGCCCTGGCCCGGGCATACGGCCCGGGCATACGGCCCGGGCATACGGGTGCCGGTCGGGCGGCTCGCGGTGTGAACGGCGGCCACGGGGAAAGAAGGGCGACATGGCCCTTCTCCCGGAGTCCCTCACGGCCCTGATCCGCCGCGGTGCCCGAGATCCCTTCGTCGTCCAGACCGTGCGGGCCACCGTGGCCGCCACCCTCGCCTTCGCGGTGGCCACCCGGCTCAGCAGTGAGCCGGCCCCGCTGACGGCCCCGCTCACCGCCCTGCTGGTGGTGCAGGTTACCGTCTACTCGACGCTCAAGACCAGCATCCGCCGGGTCAACTCGGTGGTGGTCGGGGTGTTGATCGCGACCGGCTTCAGCGCCGTGGTGGGGCTCTCCTGGTGGAGCCTCGGACTGATCATCCTGGCCTCGCTGGTCGTCGGCCGGTTCGTCCGGGTCGAGGAGTTCGTCCAGGAGGTCGCGATCAGCGCCATGCTGATCCTGGGCGTCAGCGGACTCGCCTCGCAGGCCTGGGACCGGGTGCTGGAGACGCTGATCGGCGCCGCCGTCGGCCTGCTGTTCAACCTGCTGTTCGCCCCGCCGCTCTGGGTGGACACCGCCGGGGAGTCGATCGAGGACCTCGCCCGGCGGGCCCGCCAGCTGCTGCTGGACATCGCCGAACAGCTGGGCCGTCCGACCCCGGTCGCCAGGGCCGCCGAGCGGCTGCACGAGGCCCGCCGGCTCGACCAGGCCATCGCCGACGTGGACGCGGCGCTGCGCCAGGCGGAGGACAGCCTGCGGCTCAATCCGCGGATCGGCGACGGGCTGCTGTCCCGACTGGTGCTGCGCACCGGGCTGGACACCCTGGAGATCTGCGTGGTGGTGATCCGGGTGCTGGCCCGCTCGCTGACCGACCTGGCCAAGCGGCGCGCGCCCGGCGAGCGGCTGTTCCCGCCGGACATCGCGGTGGGCCTGGAGGAACTGCTGGCGCACGTCGGCGGGGCCATGGTCAGCTTCGCGGTGCTGGTCACCACCCAGGTGAGCCGCAACGCCGAGGAGGCGGAGCGGCGGCTGACCGCCGAGCTGGCCGCGGCCTGGGCCTGCCGGGAGAACGTCGCCCAGGTGCTGCTGCAGCAGGTGCGGGAGCACCCGGAGGCGTGGCAGTTGCACGGTTCGATACTGGCCGAGGTCGACCGAATCCTGGACGAACTGGACCTGGAGCACCGCAGCCGGCGGCTGATGGAGGAGCTGGACCGGGCCTCGGTCGCGAGCCGGGAGCGGTTCTCGCGGTTCGCCGGGCTGCGCCGGTTCGTCCGGGGGGAGCGGGCGCGCCCGGCGGTGCGGGCCGGGCGCTGACGCTACGCCGAACTCAGGGGCGCCGGGGGTCGGGGGCTCAGGGCCGGGGCTCGGAGGCTCAGGGGGTCGGGGGGCTCAGGGGGTCGGGGGGCTCAGGGGGCTCAGGGCATCGACCAGGGTTCCTGCGGGAGCGGGTGGCCGGTCTCCAGGTAGGTCTTCAGGTTGGACAGCACCGCCGACCAGCCCCGCTCGGCGTCCGCCCGCTCGGCCTCGTCGGCCAGGGCGTCGTGGGTGACGGTGAGCCGGGTGAGGTCGTGCCAGCCCTGGAGCTCGAAGGTGACCCGGGAGGGGCCGCCCGGGCGTCGCTCCTCGGGCCCCGCCCAGGTGGTGACCAGCCGGTGCGGTCGGTCGGCGGCCTCGACGACGCCGACCACGTCGGCGATCCCCGGGCCGTCGGCGCGCTGGTGCTCCCAGGGCGCGCCCGGCAGCCAGGTGGAGACGTTGCGGTGGCCCCAGTAGAGGCCGGACTCGTCGGCGTTGGTGAGGGCGTGCCAGACCCGCTCGGGGGTGGCGCGCAGGTAGAGGGTGCTGCGGAGGGCGGGCGCGGCCATCGCGTCAGCCCCTGGCCGCGTCGAGCAGCGGCTGGACCTCGATCTTCTGCATCCGCATCATCGTCGCCATCACCCGGCCGGCCTTGGCCCGGTCCTCGTCGGCGATCAGGTCGAGCAGGACGCGCGGCGTGATCTGCCAGGAGAGGCCGAAGCGGTCCTTGAGCCAGCCGCACGGGCCCGCCTGGCCGCCGTCGGCGGTGAGCTTGGCCCAGAGCTCGTCGACCTCCTGCTGGCCGTCGCACTCCACCTGCAGCGAGATGGCCTCGGTGAAGTGGAACTCGGGCCCTCCGTTGAGGGCCACGTACTCCCGCCCGGCGAGTTCGAAGGCGACGGTCATGACCGAGCCGGCCCCGCCGGGGCCGGCCTCGGGGTAGCGGGTGACCTGCGTGACGCGGGAGTTGGGGAAGAGCGAGGTGTAGAAGGTGGCGGCCGCTTCGGCCTGGTCGTCGAACCAGAGGAAGGTGGTGATCTTCTGCATGCGCCCGACGGTAGCCCCGGGCCCAGCCCGGGCGGCCGAGCCACGGCCGGGGGTCACCGGTTCGGCGCCCCCGGACCGCGGCCCTCCCGCTACCGGGTCAGTGCACCCAGCCCGCGTAGCGCTGCACGAAGCGCAGGCCGGTGTGGGCGGTGACGACGACGTCGTAGCGGCCCTGCTTGTCCAACGGCCAGGCCAGGTTCACCTGCTGCCCGGGCTTGACCCGGACGGTCTGCGCGGTGCCCGCGAAGTCGTTGGGGGCGGCGGTGAAGGAGACGTCGGTCATGCCGTCGTTGGCCACCTGGAGGGTGAGCCGCACGCTGCCGTGCAGGTCGGCGGTGACGATCGGTACGCCGATGTCGTTCTGGCCGTCCTGCCCGTCGCGGACCACGGTGCCGGCGAAGCGGCGGACGAAGCCGTCCGGGCCGTGGACGGTGAAGTCGTAGCGGCCGTTGGTGGTGGCGGCGTCCCAGACGTACCGGGCGGTGGCGCCGGGGGCGACGGTGTACGGGGTGCCCGCGAAGGGGAGCACGATGTTCGGGTAGACGGTGTACGGGAAGGCCACCGAGCCGTCGTTGCTCATCGTGCAGGTGACCTTGCCGGTCTTGCGGTCCACCTCCACGTCGGCCCACGGCTGGTAGGGCAGCGGGCGGTGCGGGCGCTCGCCGCGCTCCTGGACGGGCATCGACTGGGCTCCGACCGCCGGGAGGGCGACGCCGGGCAGCTTGGTGCCCGCGTCGGCCCTGGCCATCAGGGCGGTGGTGTCGGGCAGCGACGGGACGGACGGGTTCGGCGCGGCGAAGTCGAAGCAGCTGGTGAGGTCGCCGCAGACGGACCGGCGCCAGGCCGAGATATTGGGCTCGGCGACGCCCGTGACCAGCTCCATGAAGCGCAGCACGGAGGTGTGGTCGAAGACCTGGGAGTTGACCCAACCGCCGCGCGACCAGGGCGAGACGACCCACAGCGGGACGCGGTTGCCGAGGCCGATGGCGCGGCCCTGGGTGAACTCCTCGGGGGTGCCGGGCTCGGGGGTGGGCGGCACCATGTGGTCGAAGTAGCCGTCGTTCTCGTCGTACATGACCAGGAAGACGGTGTGCTGCCACACCTCCGGGTTTGACATCAGCGACTGGAGGGCCTGGTTGACCCAGTGCGCCCCGTACGCCGGGCCGGCCTCCGGGTGCTCGGAGAAGAGGTAGGGGGCGACCAGCCAGGAGATGGTCGGCAGGGTGCCGTCCTTGCAGTGGCGGTCGAAGTCGGCCGGGTCGAACTTGGTCATCGCGTTGATGTAACGCGGGTCGGTGGGCGGGAAGTTGTGGAACTGCTTGAAGTAGGAGAGGGCGTTGTCGTCGTAGTCGCCGGTGCGGTCGTCCTTGCTGGGGTTGTGGTAGACCCGCCAGCTGACGCCGGCCTGCTCCAGGCGCTCGGCGTAGGTGGTCCAGTCGGCGACGGGGTTGTCGGTGACCGGGGTGTTGTCGATCCACGGCCCGGTGGTGCCGTCGCGGCCGGGGCCGGCGGTGCCCGTCCAGAGGTAGAGCCGGTTGGGGTCGGTCGGGCCGGCGAGGGAGGTGAAGTAGGCGTCGCAGAGGGTGAACGCGTCGGCCAGGGCGTACTGGTAGGGGATGTCGTCCCGGGTGAAGTAGCCCATGGTGCGCTCGCCCTTGGCGGCGATCCACTTGTTCATCGCACCGTTGTTGATCGCCTGGTGGCCGGTCGCCCAGTCGTGGGCCAGGCCGCCGGCGTTCTGCGCGTTGTACTTCGAGGTGTCCATCCGGTACGGCAGCATGGCGCCGCCGTCGCTGCGACGGCTGTCCGGCTGGCGGAACACGTCGGCGCCGTCCGGGAATTGGAGCGCCTGCCGGTCACCGAAGCCGCGGACGCCGCTGAGCGTGCCGAAGTAGTGGTCGAAGCTGCGGTTCTCCTGCATCAGCACGACGACGTGCTTGACGTCCTTGATGGTGCCGGTGAGCCGGTCGGCGGCGGGGGCAGCGGCGGAGGCGGCCTCGGCGGCGGCGCCCAGACCGGTCAGGGCGGTGGCGCCGACGGCCGCGGTGGCGCCGACGAAGGTGCGGCGGGAGAGCTCGGACATCACGAACTGGCCTCTCAGAGCTGGAAGGTGGCGACGGCGGCGGCGGTGTCGGAGGGCCACTCGTTGGCGGCGGTGTTCGGCTCGGGCTGCGGCCAGTCGGCGACCAGGGTGTGCGCCTCGACCAGCTTCAGCGGGCCGGCGTACTGGACGTAGTCGATGCGGTCCTGCGGCTCGGGCTTGGCGCCGCGCTGCCTGCGGGTGGGCGACCAGGTGGTGCCCGGGAACTTGACCGGGTCGCGGTTCTCCTCGCGGAAGCTGTCGGTCAGCCCGGCGCCCTGAAGGGCCACGCTGACGGGCCAGTTGAGCGCCCCGACGCCGCCGTGCGCGGCTGCGGTGGCGGCCGTCCAGTCCAGGTGGGACGGCGAGGAGAGGGCGCCGGCGAGCACCACCGGGGTGTGCCGGGCGATGTCCGCGCGCACCACGACGGCCAGGGCCTTGGCCTGCTTCAGCCGGAGCGAGGCGGTCTCGGCCGCCTCCGTCTGGGTGGCCGTCCGACCGTCCTGGAGCGCGTACGGGCCGTAGCCGGCCTCGTCGAGGTGCGCGGCCCAGAAGCGCACGACCCGGCCGCCGGGGAGCTGGAGGGTGGCCCCGGCGGCGGGCAGGTCGGCGGTCACCGGGGTGACGTCGGCGAGCGGGTAGCGGCTCAGGATGCCGACGCTGCCGGGGCTCTGGTAGGCGTACCAGCCGAGCGCGTCGGCCAGGGTCTTCGCCCGCTCGCCGGCGGTCTCCTGGAGGGCAAGCACGTCCAGGCCCTGGGTGAGGACCACGCGCAGTTGCTTCTCCAGGGCGTCGGTGTAGCCGGAGCCCGCGTCGTGCAGGTTCCAGCTGGCGGCCTTGAGGCGCGGCGGCGCGGCAGGGGCGGCGACGGGGATGAGGACGGTGACGGTGTCGGTGGCACCCGCGCTGTCCTTGACGCCGACGACCGCCAGCTCGGGGCTCTTGCCCGCCGCGGGCGCGGTGCCGGTGAGCGTGCCGTCGGCGGTGACGTTCAGCCAGGACGGCCCGCTGACCTTGCGGAAGGCGGCGGACCCCGCCGGGTTGCCAGCCGGGCGGGACCAGAGGCCGCCGAGCTTGACGGACACCGCCGCGCCGGGGGCGACGGGCGCGGTGGTGAGGGCGTCGACGGCGCTGTGCGGGCGGACGACGGCCGGTTTGGCGCGGAAGCTGAACGGGGCCGTCTGGGCGAGGACGCCGTAGCCGTCCTTGGCGAGCAGGTAGGCGGTGTAGGGGCCGCCGGTCAGCGCGGAGGTGTCGAGCTGGAGGTCGCCGGAGGTGCCCGGGACGTACTTCCAGAGGAGGGAGCCGCCGGTGCCGGGCTGGCGGCCGCCGTCGTACACGCCGACCCAGTTCTTGGCGTCGGGGGCGTCGGTGCTCCAGTGGAAGGTGAGCCGGTCGCCTTCGGTGGGGTTGGCGGAGGAGGTGAGGGTCAGGGCGCTGCCTGCGGCCACGGTTGTCCTGTCCGCCGCCCGGGGCCCGGTCCGCCGGGGGTCGGCGCCGGGTCCGCGCGCGGCTGGTCACGGAGGTTGGGGAGGGAAGGCCCGGCAGTTGGCTGTACAACTGTGGGCGGCCCTCATTCATCCGAAAGTCAGCGACCGGGACATGAACGACGCATGACGGCCCATCGGGCGGTTCGGGAACTCCGTGACGGGCGACGGGGATCCGTCGCGGCCCTCCTGTGCTTCTGCGGCTCTGCGCTCCTGCGGCTCTTGGCTTCCGCCTTCGTGCTTCCCCTTCCCGCTTCCCGCTTGCCCCTTCCCGCTTGCCCCTTCCCGCTTCCCGGGCGTTGGTCAGGCCAGGGAGAGGAACAGCTTCTCCAGTTCGGCCTCGCTCATCGGCGGGGTGTCCTCATCGGCGACGGCCATGCACTGGCGCATGCCGCTGGCCACGATCTTGAACCCGGCCCGGTCCAGGGCGCGCGAGACAGCGGCGAGCTGGGTGACCACGTCCCTGCAGTCACGGCCCGCCTCGATCATCGCGATCACTCCGGCCAACTGGCCCTGGGCACGGCGCAGCCGGTTCAGGACCGCGCCGACCGACTCCTCGTCCACCTGCAGGTCCGGGCCGCCTTTCGCCTCGGCTGTCGGCTGTCGGCTGACGACTGGACCCGGTGGGGCATCTGTTCCCGGACGGGCTGGGCTGGGCGGGTCGATGCGGGCAGGCGCGGGCTCGGGGCCCGGAGGCCGGGCCTGGGGCCTGGGGGGGCTTGCTTGGGGGTGGGGTCGCGTCGGTGTTCAGCGGCGGGCGAGGCGGCGCTCGCCGCCGGCGCCGGTCTCGTACGGGAGCCCGTAGTGCGCGAACACGGCTGGTTCCTCCTCGGCGGGCAGGACGTCGTCGGTGCCGATCGACGGCGCCTGCTTGACCCGGTTCTTCGGGAACGCCACTCGGACGTGGTCCGGCCCGACGACCGCCCCGTCCAGTGGGACGAACACCAGGCGGCGCCTGGTCGCCAGGCCGACCGTGACGGTGGCGAAGCACGGCTGATCGGTGGCCGTCTCCACGTAGACGGACTCCAGCGAGCCGATGCGGTGGCCCTTCTCGTCAACCACGGCGTGGCCGCGCCATTCGCGGATGTCTGCCATAGCGATCACCACGGCGTCGGACCTCCCGTCCCCCGGTCTTTCCGCTTCCGTCGTCCGGCGACGATTCGCCGCCGGGCCCTCCCATCCTCCACCGGGACGTTCGGGGGCGCGCGACGAGCGGCGAAAACGGACATACAGGGGCGACCCGACCAACCGCCACCAGGGCCGTGACCTGGGCTTTAGGCTGTCCGCCGAGGGAATCACCAGCAGATCACCCGATCGTCGACAGATGGAGGTGGCGGCCGTGGGACACGCGAACCTGTGGGAGCCCGGCGAGGTCGGAACCCCGGCCGACCTGCGGCCCGACATCCCGCACCCGGCCCGGATGTACGACTACTACCTCGGCGGGAAGGACAACTTCCCCGCCGACCGGGCCGCCGCCGAGAAGGCGCTCGCCGCGAATCCCGAGTTCCGCCCCACCGCGCGGGCCAACCGGGGCTTCCTCACCCGCGCGGTGCGCTGCGTCGCCGACCTCGGCATCGACCAGTTCCTCGACATCGGCACCGGCATCCCGACCGCCGGCAACACCCACGAGATCGCCCAGGCCGCCAATCCCGGCACGCGGGTCGTCTACGTCGACAACGACCCGATCGTGCTCAGCCACGCCCGTGCCCTGATGTCCGGCACGGGACCGGGGCGGACCGCCGTCCTCCGGGCCGACCTCCGCGAGCCGTCCGCCGTACTCGCCGTCGTCGAGGCCGCGGGGCTCCTCGACTTCTCCCGACCGGTCGGCCTCGTCCTGGCCGCCGTCCTGCACTTCCTGCGCGACGAGGACAAGCCGTACCAGGCGGTCGACACGCTGATGGACGCACTCCCCTCCGGCAGCCACCTCGTCCTCTCGCACGGCACCGCCGACTTCATCCCCGCCGAGATCCGCGACCGCGTCACCGGCATCTACGACAAGGCCACCGCCCCCCTCGTCGGCCGCACCCACGACGAGGTCCACGCCTTCTTCGACGGCCTCGACCTCCTCGACCCCGGCGTCACCACCGTCCCCCTCTGGCGCCCCGACACCGCTCCCACCCCCGGCGCCGACCGCGTCAGCATCTACGGCGCGGTCGGCCGCAAGCCCTGACTCCACCCCGGGGCGAATATACCGACCGGTCTACTGATTCCCTGCCCGCACCTCCACCCTTCCCCCTTAGTGCCCCTACGCCCCGACCCGACTATTCCGCCCTGTGCGCAGGAAGTCGGGCCCGCCGACTTCCTGCGCGAGCCCGGACTCCGGGCCGTCGGGCCGTGCCGCTCTTAGGGAAAGAAATATGTCGGTCGGTCTACATATTCACCTCCGCCTCTTCTGTGCGCGTGCGCCTACCCACGCACAGGAAGTCGGCTCGGCCGACTTCCTGTGTGACCAGCGAGTCGGAGGCTTCGAGCCAGGAAAATATACCGACCGGTCTACAGATTCCCTATCGCCCGGGGGCACGCTGAGCTCGATTCCGCGCAGGAAGTCGGGCCCGCCGACTTCCTGCGCGGAATCGAGCCCCCACGGGCCGGGCGTGGAAAATATATAGGCCGGTCTACAGATTTAGCCCGGGGGTGGCGGAGAGCTACGGGTGGGCCCAGGTGGGGGTCCAGGTGGGGGTGGGCGAGGGGCTGGGTGGGGTGGGGGTGAGGTGGGTGCGGAGGGTGGCGAGGGCGGGGTGGGCGTTGTCGCGGCGCCAGAGGAGGGAGTGGGGGTAGACCGGGGTGGGGTCGCGCAGGGGAATGCGGCGCAGGTCGTGGCCGGCGGGCCAGACCAGGCGGGTGCGCTCGCCGACGAGGCTGGCCAGGCCCGGGGTGTCCGCGATGACGTCCAGGAGTGCTTCGATGTCGAAGTTGGGCCCGGTCGCCTCGATGGTGAGTCCGAAGGCCCCCGCCAGGTCCTGGTAGTACGCGGCCCACTCGGTGCCGGGGGCGATGCCCGGGATCCAGATCCGGTGCCCGACCAGTTCCGCCGGGGTGACCGAGCGGGCGGCGGCGAGCGCGTGGGCCGGACCGGTGAGGAGTTGGTGCGGCTCGTCGACGACACGGAGGGCCTCGATCTCCTCGGGCAGTTCCCGCCCAGGCATGGTCACCGCCCGGAAGGATGCGTCGATCGCGCCGGACCGGATGGCGCTGACGGCCGAGTCGACGTCGAACAGCGTCACCACCTCCAACTCGACCTCCGGGTGCGCCCGGTGGAAGTCCCGCAGCAGGGCCGCCGAGGCCAGCCGGGAGCCGATCACGTCCACCCGCAGCGCCCGGGTGCCGGGGCTCACCGAGGCCGCGGCCCGTTCGGCGGACTGCAGCAGGTCACGGGCGTGCGGCAGGAACGCCTGGCCGTCGATGGTGAGTTCGGCGCCGCGCGGGGTGCGGGTGAACAGCCGCACCCCGAGGTCCTGTTCCAGCGCGGCGATGCGTTTGGAGGCGGCCTGCTGGGTGGCCCTCCCTCGGGGTACAACTCCAGGTTGTTTCGACCCACTCCCACGGTTGTTTGATCTGTGCCGACGGCACTCGCTTTGATGCTGCTGGTCACAGCGGGTCGTACGAGCGGGAGGCGAGCGGTATGTGGGGCGAGCGGTCACCGGGGCGGAGTTTCGAGTGGTTCTGGGCCGCGTACGCGGCCAGTACGTTCGGCACCTGGATCGCGTTCAACACGTTCCCGCTGATCGCGATCCGGGTGCTGCACGCCGGCCCTGCGGAGGTGTCGGCCCTGGCGGCCGCGGGCGCCGCGGTCGGGGCGGCGGTGGCGGTGCCGCTCGGGCCGTGGGTGGAGTTCCGCCGCAAGCGCCCGGTGCTGGTCGGCATGGACCTGCTGCGGTGCGCGGCGCTGCTGAGCGTGCCCGCCGCCTACGCGCTCGGGTGGCTGGGTATGGGCCAGCTGCTGGTCGTGTCGGTGGTGGTCGCCGCGGCCGACATCACCTTCGGCGCGGCGAGCGGCGCGTACCTGAAGTCCCTGCTGCGGCCGGAGGAACTGCTCGCCGCGAACGCCCGGTTCGAGTCCACGACCTGGACCGCGACGATCCTCGGGCCGCCCCTCGGCGGCGCCGCGTTCGCCCTGCTGGGCCCGGTCACCACCGTGGTGGCCGACGCGGCCAGCTACCTGCTCTCGGCCCTGGGCATCCGCGCGGCCGGCGGGCGGGAGGTGCGGCCCGAGCGACCGGAGCGGCCCGAAGCGTCGAAGCCGCGCACGGGGGACCTGTTGGACGGCTGGCGGTACATCCTCGGCGATCGGGTGCTGCGCCCGTTGTTCCTCAACTCCGTGCTGGTGAACGCCCTGATCATGGCCACCGAGCCGGTGCTCGCCGTCCTGATGCTCGGCCAGCTGGGCTTCGCCCCGTGGCAGTACGGCCTCGCGTTCGCCGTGCCGTGCCTCGGCGGCCTGCTGGGCTCCCGGCTGTCCGGTCCGCTCGTCGCGCGGTACGGGCAGCACCGGGTGCTGCGCACCACCGGGGTACTGCGGGCGTGCTGGCTGCTGGGGCTGGTCCTGGTCGGGCCCGGGACGGCGGGGCTGCTGGTGGTGATGGCCGTCGAGTTCGGGATGATCGCCTGTATCGGGGTGTTCAACCCGGTGTTCGCCACCTACCGGCTCGAACGGACCGCTTCCGACCGGGTGGCCCGCACGCTCTCCGCCTGGTCGGTGACCGGCAAGGCGGCCATCGCGGCGCTGACCGCGCTGTGGGGCGTGCTCGCGGCGCTGACCGGTCCGCGGACGGCGCTCGGTCTGGCCGGTCTGCTCCTGCTGGCGAGCCCGCTGCTGCTGCCCCGCCGCGAGGTCCTGCCGGAGCCGGCGCCCGTGGCGGCCGGTGCCGAGGCCTGACGAGGAGTCGTTTGGGGGGGTTAATACCACCGACCCGGGCCACCACGTGCGGTTAGTGTCGTCGGGACGGCTCCGGACGGGGGCGGTCATCAGGGGCTATCGCGCGACAACAGCGCAGGACATGGGGGGATGAACATGGGCAGGTACCGCCGCTTCGCGGGGGCTCTCGTGGTCGCCGGGCTCTCCGCCGGGGTGCTCAGCGCCTGCAACCCGGTCGGGACCAACTTCACCGACGACGCCACCGTCACGGACAAGATCACGGCCGTCAAGCTGGAATCCGACGCCGGGGAGGTCACCGTCCGCGGCAAGGCCGGCGCCACCCAGGCCGCCGTCCACCGCAACGTCACGTACCGGAGCGACAAGCCGGGCGCGAGCACCCGGGTGGACGGCGGCGTGCTGGTGCTCGGCGGCTGCGGGCGCAACTGCTCGGTGGACTACACCGTCGAGCTGCCGCCGGGGCTGCCGATCACCGGGGGGACGTCGGCGGGCGCGCTCAAGCTCTCCCAGGTCGGCGAGGTCTCGGTGCACACCAGCTCCGGCGACATCACGCTCGACGACGTGACCGGGCCGGTCGACGTGCGCACCAACAACGGCGAGATCAAGGGCACCTCGCTCAAGGGCGACCGGGTCAGCGCCAAGACCGACAACGGCGGGATCAAGCTCACCCCCGGCAAGGCCCAGAACATCACGGCGAAGACCTCCAACGGCGAGATCAACGTGACCGTGCCGACCGCCTCCTACCACGTCACCGCCTCGACCGACCTGGGCGAGAAGCACATCGGCGTCCAGAACGACCCGAACGGCCAGTACAAGCTCGACCTCGGGACGAACATCGGCGAGATCACCGTCAAGACGGGCTGACCGGCCCGGCCGGCAGGACCGCCAACGGGGCGCCGTGACAGCCGAGTTCGGATCGGCGCGCGGCCGCCCGGCCCCGCCGGAGGCGTGGCGGGGCCGGGAGCCGGTCAGAGACCGACCTGGACCTCGGCGCGGTGCCGGATGTACTCGTCGGGGTGCGCCCGCGCGATGGCCACCGCGGCCTCCACCAGGGCGTGCAGCCGCGGCGGGTAGGCGCGCGGCACGAGGGGCAGCCCGGGGAGGATGCAGCGCCGCACGTCCAGGTCCTCGTTGGCGACGAACTCGCGCAGCGCGGCCTCGTACCAGGCGTCCCGCACGGTCGACCCCTCGTCGGCGGCGGCCGTGCCGCGGCCGTCCCCGACCGACAGGGACGTCCAGTACCAGGCCCGGGCGGCGCCGGCGCGCTCGGCGTCGGTGCCGGTGTGCAGGTAGCCGAGCAGGGTCAGCCGGACCCGGCGCTGGCCGAAGGCGAGCAGGGCCGGCTCGACGAAGCGTCGGTTGAAGCTCGGGTTGGGGTCGTAGACCGCCGCCTCCAGCAGTGCCTCGAAGTACTCCTCAGGCAGATCGGTGCGCCCGGAGAGCGCCTTGTGGACCTCCCACCGGGCCGCGCCGGGGAAGTCCGCCCCGTGCGCGGCCTCGGCCCCGAGCAGGCGGAGCAAACGCGTCAACCGCAGGTCGAACTCCTGCGATCCGTCCGCCGTGCGCCCGGGCAACGGCTGGAGAATCCGCACCTCGCCTGCCGTGTCCTTCGTTTCCACGAACACCCCTCCTCATTCTGAGTCATCGGCAGACTACTCGCTGATACACCAGTTCGGAGGTCGTTTTCGGGCAGGCTGGAATTCAGATCGCCGACATATGGCCTGAGTTTGACGGTTGTTCAGCCCTGCTAGGGCCTGGAGAGGCCTTAGGGGCGAGAACCGGTCGAGTTGGACAACCGGCGGGCACTCGGGCGAGCGCGGGGGCCGGACCGGACGGTCAGGCCGGACGGTTCAGGCCGGACGGCCGGGCGGGACCAGACCGGACTGGTAGGCGATCGCGACGAGTTGGGCCCGGTCGCGGGCGTCCAGCTTGGCCATCGCGCGGTGGACGTGGGTGCGGACGGTGAACGGGCTGACGAACATCCGCTCGGCGATCTCCTCGTTGGTGAGCCCGGTGGCGGCCATGGACATCACCTCGCGCTCGCGGGCGGTGAGCACGGACAGCCGCTCGGCGGTGCCGCCGGCCACCGGATCGGGCTGGGCCAGGAGCTGGTCGATGACGGCCCGGGTGGCGGCGGGCGAGAGCAGGGCGTCCCCGGCGGCGACGGTACGGACGGCCGCGAGCAGTTCCGCCGGGTCCGCGCCCTTGCCGAGGAAGCCGCCGGCGCCGGCGCGCAGCGCCTGGGCCACGTACTCGTCGATCTCGAAGGTGGTGAGGATCAGCACCCGGGTGCCGGCCAGTTCCTCGTCGCCGCAGATGGCGGCCGTCGCGCCGAGGCCGTCGGCGCCGGGCATGCGGATGTCCATCAGGACGATGTCGGGGCGGGTGGCGCGGGCGAGTTCGACGGCCTGGCGGCCGTCGGCGGCCTCGCCGACCACCTCCATGTCGTCCTCGGCGTCGATCAGCACGCGGAACGCGCCGCGCAGCAGCGCCTGGTCGTCGGCGAGCAGTACCCGGATGGTCATGCGTGGTCCTTGTCCACTCGAACGGCACGGTCTTCTCGAACAGCACGGTCTTCCCGGACGGCACGGTCTTCGCTGACGGCACGGTTCTCTCGAAGGGCACGGTCTTCTCGGATCGCGCTGTCGCCTCGGACGGCGCAGTCACCGCGACCGGCGCCGTCGTCCCGGGCGCCGGTGCGCAGCGGAAGTTCGGCGGTGACCAGGAAGCCGCCGTCGGGACGGCTGTCGGCGGTGAGGCGGCCGCCGACCGCGCTGGCCCGTTCGCGCATGCCGATCAGCCCGAAGCCGCCCTCGCCGGGGGCGGGGTGGGGCAGCAGGGCCTGCCGGGGGCGGGCGCTGGTCGGGGGGCGGCCGTTGGCGACGCTGACGGCGACCCGGCTGCCGCTGTAGGCGAGGGTGATCTCGGCGCCGGCGCCCTCGGCGTGCTTGGCGACGTTGGTCAGGGACTCCTGGACGATCCGGTAGGCGGTGAGGTCGACGCCGGGCGACAGCGCGCGGGCCTCGCCCTCGACGGTGAGCCGGACCGGCAGCCCGGTGCGGGCGAAGGAGTTGATCAGGTCGGGGAGCCGGTCGAGGCCGGGGGCCGGTTCGAGCGGGGCGGGCTCCTCGGCGCGGCGCAGCAGGCCGACGGTGGCGCGCAACTCCTGGAGCGCGGAGCCGGTGGCGTCGGTGATGTGGCTGAGCACCTCGCGGGCCTGGGTGGGGTGGCGGTCCATGAGGTAGACGGCGATGCCGGCCTGGGCGTTGGCGAGGGCGATGTGGTGGGCGACGACGTCGTGCAGGTCGCGGGCGATCCGGATCCGCTCGTCGGCGACCCGGCGGCGGGCCTCCTCCTCACGGGTGCGTTCGGCGCGGTCGGCGCGTTCCTCGATGGCGGCGAGGTGGGCGCGGCGGTTGCGGATGGAGTCGCCGAGGGCGCCGGGCAGCAGGGCCCAGGCGAGGACGCCGAGCCGTTGGCCGACCGGGCCGCCGCCTTCGCCGATCAGCGACGTGCCGGTGAGCAGGACGGCGGAGGCGATCGAGGCGCGCAGGGCGGTGGAGCGGTCGGTGCGGACGGCGAGGAAGTAGAGGGCGAGCAGCAGCGGGGTGGCCAGCCCGGGGGTGAGCCGGGGGGTGGTGGCGACGAGCGCCATCGTGCAGATCAGCGTGATGACGACCACCAGGCGCGGGTAGCGGCGGTGGGCGAACACGGCGACGGCGGAGACCAGCGCGATGACGCCGCTGAGCGGTCGGAAGGGGATGACGTGGCCGGCCTGGTCGACGTTGGCGCCGGCGAGGGTCATCGCGATCAGCACGACGCCACCGACGGCGTCGAGTAGCCGGGGGTGGTCGCAGCGCAGCCGCTGCCAGGTGTCGCTCATGGTGGTGCTCTCCGGGTCGGGGGTGCCCTGGCGGCACCCTCGCCGGGTTCTGCCAGTTCGTGCCGAACCGCGCCCTGCCGGGCGGGGTGGGCCGGGTCGGGGGCCGCCGTGCGCGTGGCGGACCCCGACAGCAACGGTAACGGTAGGGATCGAACCATTGTCCGGGCCGGGGCCCGCCCCGTGGATCGGGACGGGCCCCGGCTGGTCCGCGGGACCGGCCTTACACGCCGACGGATTCCCGGACCGGGGCCGGTTCGGGGGCGGCGGTCTGCAGCTTGCTGCCCTCGACGTCGATGTCCGGTATCAGCCGGTCCAGCCAGCGCGGCAGCCACCAGGCGTGGCGGCCGAGCAGGGCCAGGACGGCCGGGACGATGGCCATCCGGACCACGAAGGCGTCGAAGGCGACGGCCGCGGCGAGACCCAGGCCCATCATCTTGATCATCGGTTCACCCATGCCGATGAAGCCCGAGAAGACGGCGATCATGATGAAGGCGGCGGCGGTGACCACCCGGGCGTTGTGCCGGAAGCCGGTGACGATGGCCTCGCCGGGCTGCTCGCCGTGGACGAAGCCCTCGCGGATCCGGGTGACCAGGAACACCTCGTAGTCCATGGCGAGGCCGAAGACCACGCCGACCATGAAGATCGGCATCATGCTCATCACCGGGCCGGTCTGTTCGACGCCGATGAGGTTGGCCAGCCAGCCCCACTGGAAGACCGCGACGACCGCGCCGAGCGCGGCGGCCACCGAGAGCAGGAAGCCGAGCGCCGCCTTCAGCGGGACGAGCACCGAGCGGAACACCACCAGCAGCAGGACGACGGCGAGGCCGACGACCACGGCGAGGTAGGGCACCAGCGCGTCCGTGAGCTTCTGCGAGACGTCGATGTTCATCGCCGTCGTCCCGCTGACCAGGACCGTCGCCCCGGTGGCCGTCTTGAGGCCGGCGGCGTGGCCGCGGATCGCCTGGACCAGGTCCTTGGTCTCCGCGGCGCTCGGACCGGTGGACGGGACGGCGTTCAGCAGGGCGGTGTCCCCCGCCTTGTTGAACATCGGCGGGGTGACGGAGACCACGCCGGGCAGCGCGGCGACCGTCTTGGCGACCTCGCCCGCGGCGGCCTTCGGATCGGGCGTGCCCTTGACGTCCACCATGACGGTCAGCGGGCCGTTGAAGCCGGGGCCGAAGCCCTCGGACAGCAGGTCGTAGGCACGTCGCTGGGTGGTCGAGGTCGGCTTGGACTCGTCGCCGGGCAGGCCGAGCCGCAGGTCGAGCGCCGGGGCGGCGAGCACCCCGAGGCCGATCACGCCGCCGAGCAGCACCGCGAGCGGGCGGCGCAGCACGAACCGGGCCCAGCGGGAGCCGCCGTTCTCCTTCTTCGGCTGGACGGCGCCGTTGCGGACCTTGCGGGGCAGCACCCGGCGGCCGATGAAGCCGAGCAGCGCGGGCACCAGGGTGAGCGCGACCAGGACGGCGATGACCACCGTGCCGGCCGCCGCCATGCCCATCTTGGCGAGCATCGGGATGCCGACCACCGAGAGCCCGGCCAGGGCGATCACCACGGTGAGCCCAGCGAACACCACGGCGGAGCCCGCGGTGCCGACGGCCCGGCCGGCCGCCTCCTGCGGGGTGCGGCCCTCGGCGAGCTCGGCCCGGTAGCGGGAGACGATGAACACGGCGTAGTCGATGCCGACCGCGAGGCCGAGCATCATCGCGAGCGTGCTGGTGGTGGAGGACAGGCCGAGCGTGCTGCCGAGCGCGGTGATCAGGGCCATGCCGAGGCCGACGCCGATCACGGCGGTGAGCAGCGGCAGGCCCGCGGCGACGAGCGAGCCGAAGGTGATCACCAGGACGAGCGCGGACAGCGCCATGCCGATCATCTCGCTGCTGCCGCCGGCCTCGGGCTTGGCCATCAGCGCGTTTCCGCCGACCTCGACCTTGAGCCCGGCGTCCCGCCCGTGCTGGGCGGCCTGTTCGAGGGCGTCGGTGGCGCCCTTGGACAGCTCGCCCGCCTTGACGGAGTAGCTGACCGTCGCGTACGCGGTGGTGCCGTCCTTGGAGACGGTGTTGGCCTTGAACGGGCTGACCGCGCCGGTGACCTCGTCGGCGTGGGCGAGCTCGGCGACCGTCCGCTCCACCGCCTGCTGGTTGGGCTCGGCGGTGATCTTCTGCCCGGACGGGGCGACGAACACCAGGCGGGCCGAGGCGCCGTCGGCGTGGCCGCCGGGGAAGCGCTCGTTCATCAGGTCGAAGGCCTTCTGCGCCTCCGTGCCGGGCATCGCGAAGCCGTCGTCGGGTGCGGCGGGCGCCTTGGCCGCCAGGACTCCGCAGACCGCCAGCACGGCGACCCAGAGCAAGGTCACCAGTCGGCGTCGTGCAAAGGCCCAGCGGCCCAGGCGGTACAAAAACGTGGCCACGGAGAGTGGACTCCTTCGGATCTCGGTCAGAGTGCGCGCCGCGGCCGGGCCGACGCCTTTCGACGCGGACCGCCCGCAGCATGACCCATCCTTGATCGCCGACCCCTCCTCCGTCGTCGTCCCTGCGCAGGCCGTTTGCGTACTGCGGACGCAGTACGGACCTGCCCGGATGGCGGAGCGCATCACCTGCGGCGGGAGCAGTCGGGTGTACTCCCGGGGGCGGCGACGGGACGGGTGACGGGGGCGCGCGGCGAGTCGGGCGACGGGACGGGACGGGACGGGCCAGGTGACGGGACGGGCGCTGCGGCGGGGAGCGCGCGGGAACGGAACGGGCAGCGGAGCGGGCGCCGTCACCCGGGCGGACGGCGACGACGGGCCGCCGTCCGTCGGGCGAAGTAGCGTGATGTGCCTGGCCCGACCCATTTCCCATGGTTCGGACCGACCTGACCCGATCGGTGCTGTCCCCAGCCCGCCGCCGGAGGTGCCCATGGGCGTTCCAGCCGCCCGCATCGTGTTCGACGAATCCGACCGCGCGGCCGTCGCCGACGCCGTGACGGAGATGCTCACCACCGGCGCCCTCACCCTGGGCCCGTGGACCGATCGCTTCGAGCAGGCCTTCGCCGCCGAGCACGGCGCCTCGCACGCCGTCGCGGTGAGCAGCGGCACCGCGGCACTGGAGGTGATCCTGCGCACGGTCGACGTCCGGGGCCGCGACGTCGTCGTCCCGGCCGTCACCTTCTACGCGACCGCCGGCGCCGTGCTGCACGCCGGCGGGCGCCCGGTGGTCGCCGACGTCGACCAAGCCACCCTGGCGCTCTCCCCCGAGACGCTGGAGGCGGCCCTCACCCCGGATACCGCAGCCGTCGTACTCGTCCACATCGGCGGCCTGATCACCCCGCGGGTCGACGAGCTGCGCGCGCTCTGCGACCGGCACGGCGTCCCGCTGGTCGAGGACGCCGCGCACGCCCACGGCAGCAGCCTCAACGGGCGCCGCGCCGGGACGTTCGGCCTGGCCGGGGCCTTCTCGTTCTACCCCACCAAGGTCACCACCAGCGGCGAGGGCGGCCTGATCCTCACCGAGTCGCCCGAGCTGCGCGACGAGGCCCGCACCTACCGCGACCAGGGCAAGGGCTCCTTCACCACCAACCACCACGTCCGGCTCGGCCACGCCTGGCGGATGAGCGAGCTCAGCGCCGCCGTCGGCGCCGTGCACCTGCGCCGGCTCAAGGAGTTCATCGAGACCCGCCGGGCCGTCGCCCGCCGCTACGACGAGGCGCTGGCCGGGCTGGACGGCCTGGAGCCGGTGCTCGAACCGTCCGGCTGCCGGGGCAACTACTACAAGTACGTGGCGCTGCTGCCGCCCGGGGTGGAGCGCGCCGCGTTCAAGCGGGCAGTCGCCGAGGAGTACGGCGTCCGGCTGTCCGGCGAGGTGTACGACCTGCCGCTGCACCTGCAGCCCGTCCTCGCCCCCTACCGGCGCGGACCGCTGCCGGTCGCCGAGGACGTCTGCGCGCGGCAGATCTGCCTGCCGGTGCACTCCGACATGACCGGGGACGAGACGGAGCAGGTCATCGAGGCCGTCTCGGCGGTGCACCGGCGACTCGCCGGGTAGCCGAGGCGGTCGGTCCGACCCGGCGGGCGCGCCGAGGCGGTCGACCGGGCGGACGCGGCAAGGAGGTCGACCGGGCGGACGCGGCAAGGCGCTCAGCCCGACCAGGCAGGCGCACCGGAGCGCTCGACACGGAGCTTGAGAAAGCGCTCGACACGGAGCCCGACAAGGAGAGAGATCGTGCGGATAGCCGTCACCGGGGGATGCGGATTCATCGGGTCACACGTCGTGGACCACCTGATCGCGGCCGGCCACGACGTCCTCGCGGTGGACACCACCGACAAGTACCTCAACCCCGACGCCGAACACGCCCGGCTCGACGTCCTCGACCTCCCGGCCCTCACCTCCGCGCTGGCCGGCAGTGAAGTGGTGTACCACCTCGCCGCGATGGCCGACGTCGAACAGGTCTCCGCCGACCCGGTGCGGGCCGTGCGGACCAACATCGACGGCACCGAGACGGTCCTGGAGGCCGCCCGGCGCAGCGGGCTGAGCCGCACCGTGCTGGCGAGCACCGTCTGGGTCTACGGCGCCGCCCTCACCGACGAGCAACTCGACGGCGGCGAGCAGGAGTTGGACGAGCACGTGCCGATCGAGCTGGAACACAGCGGCCACCTCTACGTGGCCACCAAGCTCGCCGCCGAGATGCTGGTGCACAGCTACCGCGAGCTGTACGGGCGGCACTTCACCATCCTGCGCTACGGCATCCCGTACGGGCCCCGGATGCGCGACGAACTGGTCGTCGCCCGGTTCGTCCAGGCCGCGCTCACCGGGCGGCCGATCACCATCGCCGGCGACGGCCGGCAGAGCCGCAACTTCGTCTACGTCGAGGACCTCGCCGACGCCCACGTCCGGGCGCTCTCCCCCGCCGCCGAAGACCAGACCTTCGCCCTGGAGGGCTCCACCGCCGTCTCGGTGCGCGACATCGCCGACACCGTCGACGACCTGCTGGGGCCGGTCTCGATCGAGCACATCGACGGCCGCAAGGCCGACTACGCCGGGCGGCGGATCTCCTGCGCCCAGGCCAAGCGGCTGCTCGGCTGGTCCCCGCACACCAACTTCGCGGACGGCGTGCGGCGCTACGCGGACTGGTACCGGGCCACCGCGGCCGCCTCCGCCACCACCTGAGCGGGCCGGACGATGCCGCACGCCCTCCTCGTCTCCGGTTCCCTCGGCCAGGGCCACGACGTGATGGCCCAGGCCTGCGCCGACACCCTGCGGGCCCGCGGCTGGACCACCAACACGGTGGACGCGATGGCCCTGCTCGGGCAGCGCTCCGGCGCCGCCGGGGAGGCCGTGTTCCGGCGGCTGCTCGACCTGCCCGGCGTGTACGACGCCTTCCACTTCTCGGCGCTGCGGCCCGGCGCCCGGCTCGCGCTGCTCGCCGACGCGGCCGCCCGCACCCGGCTCGTCCCGGCCCTGCGCGACCTGGTCGCGGCACAGCGGCCGCAGTTGGTGGTCTCCGTGTTCGCCACCGCCACCTCCGCCGTCAACCGGCTGCCGGAACGGGACTTCCGGCACTTCGTGTTCTGCACCGACGTGACGCCGCACCGGCTCTGGGTGCAGGAGGGCACCGACCTCTTCCTGGTCACCTCCGAGGTCGCCGCCTGCGCCGTCCGCCGCTACCGGCCGGACGCCGCCGTCACCGTCCTGCCCGCACCGCTGCGGGAACCGTTCTACCGGCCGCCCGGCCGGGCCGAGGCGCGTGCCGAACTGGGCGTCCCGGCGGGCGGCCGGTGCGTGCTGCTGATGTCCGGCTCCTGGGGACTCGGACCGCTCGCCCGCACCGCCGCCTCGCTCGCCGCCGCCGGTCCGCACGTGCTCGCCGTCGCCGGGCACAACCGGGAACTGGAACGGCGGCTGCGGGCCGCCGCCCGCCGGGAACCGCGCCTGCACCCCTTCGGCCACACCGACCGGATCCCCGCCCTGATGGCCGCCGCCGACCTCGTCGTCACCAGCTCCGGCGACACGTGCAGCGAGGCCCGTGCCCTCGGACGGCGACTGCTGCTGCTCGACGTCGTCCAGGGCCACGGCCGCGACAACCTCCAGCACGAGCTGGAACTCGGCCACGCCGACGTCGCCTCCGCCCACCCCGACGAGGTGGTCCGCAACGCCCTCGCCGCCCTCACCCGCCCCGAGCCCGCCCCCTCCCCCGGCGCCACCCCGGAGCGCTGGCGCACCGGGTTCACCGCGGCCCTGGCGCAGGTGGGGCTGGCGTAGCCGAGGGGCCAGGCGGGCGACGCGGGGCCCCGGCCGGGTGGAGCCGCGCGCCTGAGCGGAGGCCGGGGCCGGGGGTCCGCTACCTGGTGCATACCTCCTCCATACGAGTCCTTTACACTCTTCCAGGCCTCCGGACGGCCCCGGCCAGCGGCCTCGCCCACGGGCAACTGCGGCCGGCCACCGCGGGCCGAAGCACCCACCCCGGGGTGCCGCTCTCCCCGGGGACGCACGCATGCTCGAAGGAATCCCCTCGTGACCCCCGACCCGTACCGGCCGCCCGGGCCCCAGGCCATACCGCCCCGCACCGCGGCCAACCGGCTCGTCCGCGCCGCCGCCCTGCTGCTCGTACCGCCGCTCGCCGCGATCTGGCTGTGGCGCTCCCGCCGCCTGCACGTCGCCGCCAAGGTCGCGCTGACCTTCTGCTGCCTGATCGGCTCGCTCTTCTGGTTGGGCGTCGTGACGGGGCCGAAGCCGGAGAAGGCGCAGCCGGTCGCCGCCCCGGAGGCGACCGCCTCCCCGACTCCGACCGCTACGACCACGACCGCTACGGCGACGACGACGGCCACCCCGTCCGACGCCGGGTCCGCGCCGCCGCCGACCCCGAGCGCGACCCCGACCCCGGGCGCGGGCGCGGGCGCGGGCGCCGCGTCGGGGATCATGCCCGACGTCGCCCAGCACACCGCCGGGGAGGCGCGCACCCTGCTGGTGACGGCCGGTGTCGCCGCCGACCGGATCCAGGAGCACAGCCGCTACCTGGACCTCTCGCTGCCCGCCGACCACGATGCCTGGGTGGTGTGCGCGGACGTGCTCCAGCCGGGGAGCAGGCTGTACCCGGCGGCCGCTCCCACGCTCCAGCTGGTGAAGCCGGGGGCTTCGTGCCCGGCGGACCGGTACGCGGCGCTCTACGCGGACGAACGCAACGACCCGTCCAGCCCGAACTACCAGGACAAGACCGGCGGCAGCTCCACCGGCGGGTCGTCGGGCGGAACGTCGGGCGGGAGCTCGGGCGGCAGCGCCTACTACAAGAACTGCGACGCCGTGAAGGCCGCCGGCAAAGCCCCCCTGCACCGGGGAGACCCCGGGTACCGGTCCGGCCTGGACCGCGACAACGACGGCGTCGCCTGCGAACGCTGAGAAACGCCGAGACCCGCCGAGACCCGCCGAGACCCGCCGAGACCCGCCGCACGACGATGCCCCGCCTCACCACCTGGCGGGTTCTATTGATCCCCGCAACACCCTGGAGTTCAGGGAGTTGCGGGGATCGTGGATTTCGAGGTGCTGAAGGCGAGGTTCTTCGAGGCGCTGGACAAGGAGAACGGCAGCGTCACCGGGGCGGCCTTGGCTGTCGGGGTGAACAGGCACACGGCGGCCGGGTGGGCTCGTAAGGCCGGCATCCGTGGTCGCGGCAAGCCCGGCAAGGGCGGGCATCCGGGACGGGCGGAGTACGAGCGCCTTCGGGCGGCCGGGGTCCGGCGCCGCGAGGCCGCGGCCCAGGTCGGCGTCCACCCGCGCACGGCCCAGGACTGGGACCGGGGCATCCGGCAGATTGGCCACTCACGCCTGTACGCGGACGGCCGTCGGATCGACTATACGACTGGTGTGATCACCATCGTTGCGTCGGCGGAGCCGTCCCTGGCCGCCGTCGAGGCCGAGCTGCACCCCCGGTTCCTCACCGTGGCCGAGCGGGAGCTGATCGCCGACATGCGGCGCGAGGGCCGCTCACTGCGCGCGATCGGCCGGGCGCTGGGCCGGCCGGCCTCCACCATCAAGCGCGAGATCGACGCCCGCTCGGTCAACGGCACCTACCGGCCGCACCAGGCCCAGCGGGCATGGGCCAAGAGCCGCTCGCGCCCCAAGGAGTCCAAGCTCGCCCAGGACGGACCGCTGCGCGACTTCGTCGCGGACCGGCTCCAGGAACGCTGGTCACCCGAACAGATCTGCAACGCTCTCCCCATCAAGTTCCCCAACGACGAAGGCATGCGGGTGAGTCCGGAGACGATCTACCAAGCGGTCTACGTCCAGGCCCGCGGCGGACTGCGCCGCGAAGTCGCACTGGCACTGCGCACCGGGCGTACCCGCCGCAAGCCACACCGCGGCCCGGACCAGCGCACCCGCCGGTTCGTCGACGAGATGGTGATGATCTCTGAGCGTCCTGCCGAGGTGGAGGACCGGGCGGTGCCCGGCCACTGGGAGGGCGATCGTGCGACACGAAGTTGCACGAGTTTGAGTGGACTGACCGATTGGAGGGGCGGCTGATGAGGCCGTAGGTGCAGTCACGGGTCTGTGTCCGTATG
>NZ_JBIVAX010000021.1:0-140528 GCF_044745805.1 Kitasatospora sp. NPDC086801 | reverse complement strand
CGACGAACCGGGACCTGCTACCGGGCACTCCGGTGTCTACCCGGACGGGACTTCCACCCGCGAGCCTGGACCAGCTTTCAGGACGCAACATGGCCCGGCACCCTACTCGTCACCCGCCGGGACGGGGAGGTCACCGCTGTGGCGCGGCCAGCTCCAGCTCCGCCACCACCTGGTCGCCGCTGGTCTCGCCGGTGGGGCGGAAGCCCAGGCCGGCGTAGAAGGCGCCGGGGCCGTCCGGGCCGGGCACGTAGGTGACGGTGGCGCGGGTGCCGCCGCGGCGGCGGATCTCGGCACAGACCTGCTCGACGGCGAAGCGGCCGTAGCCGCCGCGCTGCCGGTCGGCGTCGACGAGCAGGCGCCAGAGGCCGGAGCGCGGGCGGTCGTCCGGCCGCTCGGGGTCGAACCCGATGTCGAAGAACGCCATCACGAAGCCGACCGGCCGCTCCCCGTCCATGATCAGCCGGGGCCAGGCGGTGTCACCGTGGGCGTACGCCTCGGCCAGCGACGTCGCCACCGGCGCGACCAGGGCCTCCTGGTCGGGGCGCACCTTCAGGGCGAGGGCGGCGTCGATGGTGTCGGGGGTGATCCGGCCCAGGCTCAGTGCGGAGGACATGGCGGGCAGCCTACGAAGCGGGGCCGCCCGCCGTCGCCCGGTTTTCCGGGCCGAGGTGCGGTCGGGGCCGAGGTGCGGTCGGGACCGAAGCGCCGTCCGGCTACGGCAGGTTGCGGGCCATGACGATGCGCTGGACCTGGTTGGTCCCCTCGTAGATCTGGGTGATCTTCGCGTCCCGCATCATCCGCTCCACCGGATAGTCCCGCGTGTACCCGTACCCACCCAGCAACTGCACCGCGTCCGTCGTGATCTCCATCGCCGCATCCGACGCGTAGCACTTCGCCGCCGCCCCGAAGAACGTCAGATCCCCGTCCCCACGCTGCGACTTCGCCGCCGCCGCATACGTCAACTGCCGCGCCGCCTCCAGCTTCATCGCCATGTCCGCCAGCATGAACTGCACACCCTGGAACTCCGCGATCGCCTTCCCGAACTGCCGCCGCTCCTTCACATACCCCTTCGCGTAGTCCAACGCCCCCTGCGCGATCCCTACCGCCTGCGCCGCGATCGTCACCCGCGTGTGGTCCAGCGTCCGCATCGCCGTCGCGAACCCCGTCCCCTCCGCACCGATCATCCGATCCGCCGGAATCCGCACATTGTCGAAGTACACCTCACGCGTCGGCGACCCCTTGATCCCCAACTTCTTCTCCGGCGCACCGAACGACACCCCCTCGTCGCCCCTCTCCACCACGAACGCCGAGATCCCCTTCGACCGCAGCTCCGGATCCGTCACCGCCATCACCGTGTAGAACTCCGACACACCCGCGTTCGTGATCCAGCGCTTCACCCCGTTCAGCACCCAGAAGTCCCCGTCCCGCACCGCCCGGGTCCGCATCCCCGCCGCGTCCGAACCCGCCTCCGGCTCCGACAGGCAGTACGAGAACATCCCCTCACCCCGCGCCAACGCCCCCAGGTACTTCGCCTTCAACTCCTCCGAACCCGACAACTGCACCGGCAACGACCCCAGCTTGTTCACCGCCGGAATCAATGAGGACGACGCACACACCCGCGCCACCTCCTCGATCACGATCACCGTCGCCAGCGCATCCGCCCCCGCACCACCGAACTCCTCCGGCACGTGCACCGCGTGCAGATCACTCCCCCGCAACGCGTCCAACGCCTCCTGCGGGAACCGCCCCAGCTCATCCACCTCCGCCGCGAACGGAGCGATCTTCGCCTCGGCCAGCGAACGCACCGCCTCACGGAGCATCTCGTGCTCCTCGGAGATACGGAAGAGATCGAAGTCAGCCGCCCCTGCGCTGCCCGCCATGATGCCCGCCTCGTCCAGTGATCGAAGTCAATCCGGGGTTAACTACCGTTCAGTAGAGATCCTAGGGCGCCGACCTGCGGCTGCCTAGCGTCCCCGGCGCACAGGCGATCGAGGCCGGATCCGTCGGGGCGGATAGCATCAGAGGCACCCGTACAGGTCGAGTCCGCACAAAGGGGAACCCGTGACCCTCCGCATCTCCGTGATCGGCACCGGCTACCTCGGCGCCACGCACGCGGCCGCGATGGCCGAGTTCGGCTTCGAGGTGCTGGGCCTGGACATCGACCCCGACAAGATCGCCACGCTGACCGCCGGTCGCGTCCCGATGTACGAGCCGGGGCTGTCCGAGCTGCTGCTCAAGCACGTCGCCGGGCACGAGGGTTCGACCGGCCGGCTGCGCTTCACCAGCTCCATCCAGGAGGCCGCGGAGTTCGGCGACGTGCACTTCGTCTGCGTCAACACCCCGCAGCGCAAGGGCGAGTTCGCCGCCGACATGTCGTACGTCGACACCGCGATCGACGACCTCGCCCCGTACCTGACCCGCCCGGTCCTGGTGGTCGGCAAGTCCACCGTGCCGGTCGGCTCGGCGAGCCGGCTCGCCGAGCGGCTGGCCGCGCTGGCACCCGTCGGCGCGGGCGCCGAACTCGCCTGGAACCCGGAGTTCCTGCGCGAGGGCTTCGCCGTCCAGGACACCCTGCGCCCGGACCGGATCGTCGTCGGCGCCCACAGCGAGCGCGCCGAGCAGCTGCTGCGCGAGGTGTACGCCGAGCCGATCGCGGCCGGGGTGCCGTTCCTGGTCACCGACTACGCGACCGCCGAACTGGTGAAGGCCGCCGCCAACTCCTTCCTGGCCACCAAGATCTCCTTCATCAACGCGATGGCCGAGGTCTGCGAGGCGGCCGGAGCCGACGTCACGCTGCTCTCCACCGCGCTCGGGCACGACGAACGGATCGGCCGCAAGTTCCTCAACTCCGGCCTGGGCTTCGGCGGCGGCTGCCTGCCCAAGGACATCCGGGCGTTCATGGCCCGGGCCGGCGAACTCGGCGCCGACCAGGCACTGACCTTCCTGCGCGAGGTCGACTCGATCAACATGCGCCGCCGCTCCCGGATGGTGGAGCTGGCCCGCGAGCAGTGCGGCGGCGGCTTCCTGGGCCGCCGGGTGGCCGTCCTCGGCGCCGCGTTCAAGCCCAACTCGGACGACATCCGGGACTCCCCCGCGCTCAACGTCGCCGCCCAGATCCAGCTCCAGGGCGCCCAGGTCACCGTCTACGACCCGAAGGCCGTCGACAACGCCCGCAAGATGTTCCCCTCGCTCGCCTACGCCGACTCGGCCCTGGAGGCCGCCGAGGGCGCCCACGTCGTCCTGCACCTCACCGAGTGGGCCGAGTTCCGCGAGCTGGACCCGGCCGAACTCGGCGCCGTGGTCGCCGAGCGCCGCCTGCTCGACGGCCGCAACGTCCTGGACGCCGCCGCCTGGCGCGCCGCCGGCTGGACGTACCGCGCCCTCGGCCGCCCCAGCTGATCCCCCCCGGGGGGGGGAATCCCCCGCCGGGGTACGTCGTTGGCACCGGCATGACGAGCTACGGCGACGACGCGACGGTTCGCGGGATCCTCACCGGCACCGGCGGCACCTGGGCGGTGGTCGGCCTGTCCAACAACACCGCCCGGGCCGCCTACGGGGTGGCCCGGGTGCTCCAGCGGTACGGCAAGCGCGTCGTGCCGGTGCACCCGAAGGCCGAGACGGTCCTCGGCGAGCCCGGCTACGCCTCGCTCGCCGAGGTGCCGTTCCCGGTCGACGTGGTGGACGTGTTCGTGAACAGCGCGCTGGCCGGGGAGGTGGCCGACCAGGCGGTGGCGGCCGGGGCGAAGGCCGTCTGGTTCCAGCTCGGTGTGGTCGACGAGGCCGCGTACGCGCGGACCAGGACGGCCGGGCTCGCCATGGTGATGGACAAGTGCCCGGCCATCGAGATCCCGCTGCTGGACTGAGGCTCAGCCCTGCGCGCCGTCCAGCTGCGCGATGGTCGCGATGGACGGGCGGCGGCTCGCCCGCAGCCCGGCGGCGACGGACTCGGCGTCGCGCAGGACGCGGACGGCGTTGTGCCAGGTGAGCTTGGCGAGGTCGGCCTCGGACCAGTTCCGGCGCAGCAGTTCGGCGACCAGGTTGGGGTAGCCGGCCACCGAGCCCAGGCCGTCGGGCAGGAAGGCGGTGCCGTCGAAGTCGCCGCCGATGCCGATGTGGTCGATGCCGGCGACCTCGCGCAGGTGGTCGAGGTGGTCGGCGACGGTGGCCGGGGTGGCGATCGGGCGCGGGACGGCGGCCTCGAAGGCGCGCTGGCGTTCCATCGCGGGCGGGGTGGTGTCGAGCGGGTGGAAGCCGTGGGCGCGCATGTTCTCGTCGGCGGCGAGGGTCCACTCGATGGCGGCGGGCAGGATGAACTTGGGCACGAAGGTGGCCATCGCCACGCCGCCGTTGGCGGGCAGCTGGGCGAGCACGTCGTCCGGGATGTTGCGCGGGTGGTCGCACACGGCGCGGGCCGAGGAGTGCGAGAAGACGACCGGCGCCTCGGTGACCCGCAGGGCGTCGCGCATGGTGTCGGCGGAGACGTGCGAGAGGTCGACGAGCATGCCGAGCCGGTTCATCTCCCGAACGACCTCCTCGCCGAACCGGGTCAGCCCGCCGGCCGCCGGCTTGTCGGTGGCGGAGTCGGCCCACGGCACGTTGTCGTTGTGGGTGAGCGTCAGGTACCGCACGCCGAGCTCGTGGAGGGCGCGCAGGGTGGCGAGCGAGCAGTCGATGGAGTGGCCGCCCTCGGCGCCCATCAGGGAGGCGATCCGGCCTTCGGCGCGGGCGGCCTCCATGTCGTCGGCGGTGCGGGCGAGCCGGAGCCGGTCGGGGTAGCGCTCGACCAGGGCGTGGACGAAGTCGATCTGTTCCAGGGTGGCGCTCACCGCGTGGTCGCCGGCCAGCCGGGTCGGCACGTAGACGGACCAGAACTGCGCGCCGACCCCGCCCTCCGCGAGGCGGGCGAGGTCGGTGTGCAGGCGGTCGCTCTGGTCGGCGGCGAGGTCGACCGCGCCGAGGTCGTACCCGGCCTGCTCGCGCATCGCCCACGGGAGGTCGTTGTGGCCGTCGACCACGGGGGCGGTGCGCAGCAGGGCCCGGGCGCGGTCCAGCGGGGTGGGGGTGTCCTGAGCGGTAGTCATACGGGCTGTTCTACCCCACCCCCACCACCGGGGTTACTTGCCGAAGCCGAAGGAGGAGGATCCGGCCACCTTGGCGCGGAGCTTCTTGCCCTTCTCGGTGGCCTGGTTGTTCAGCTCGGCCTGGAAGTCGGTCATCCGCTCGGTCAGTTCGGGGTCGAACGCGGCCAGCATCCGCACGGCGAGCAGGCCGGCGTTGCGTGCGCCGGCCACCGAGACGGTCGCGACCGGGACGCCGGCCGGCATCTGGACGATGGACAGCAGGCTGTCCATGCCGTCCAGGTAGCGCAGCGGCACCGGCACGCCGATGACGGGCAGCGGGGTGACGGAGGCGAGCATGCCCGGCAGGTGGGCGGCGCCGCCGGCGCCGGCGATGATGGCCTTGAGGCCGCGCCGGTGGGCGTTCTCGCCGTACGCGACCATCTCGCGGGGCATCCGGTGCGCCGAGACGACGTCGACCTCGTAGGGGATCTCGAACTCGTCGAGGGCCTGGGCGGCGGCCTCCATGACGGGCCAGTCGGAGTCCGAGCCCATCACGATGCCGACGAGCGGGCCCGAGGAGGAGCTCGACGAAGAGGCGGAGGAGGTCATTCGGTGATCGTTCCTCGCAGGTAGGCGGCCGCGTGGCGGGCGCGCTCGCGGACGTCGTCGAGGTCGTCCCCGAAGACGTTGACGTGGCCGACCTTGCGGCCGGGCTTCACGTCCTTCCCGTACATGTGGATCCGCAGACCGGGGTCACGGGCCATGCAGTGCAGGAAGGCGTGGTACATGTCCGGGTAGTCGCCGCCGAGGACGTTGACCATGACGGTCCACTTGGCGCGAGGCCGGGGGTCGCCGAGCGGGAGGTCGAGGACGGCCCGCAGGTGGTTCTCGAACTGCGAGGTGACGGCGCCGTCCTGGGTCCAGTGCCCGGAGTTGTGGGGGCGCATGGCGAGTTCGTTGACGAGGATCCGGCCGTCCCTGGTCTGGAACAGTTCGACGGCGAGGTGGCCGGTGATGCCGAGCTCGCCGGCGATGCGCAGGGCCAGCTGCTGGGCCTCGTCGGAGAGGGCGGGGTCGAGGTCGGGCGCGGGGGCGGTGACCTCGGCGCAGACGCCGTTCTCCTGGACGCTCTCCACCACCGGGTAGGCGACGGCCTGGCCGCTGGGCGAGCGGACGACGTTGGCGGCGAGTTCGCGGACGAAGTCGACCTTCTCCTCGGCGAGCACCGGGACGCCGGCCAGGAACGGCGCGTGCGCGTCCTCCTCGCAGTCGACGACCCAGACGCCCTTGCCGTCGTAGCCGCCGCGGACGGTCTTCAGCACGACCGGGTAGCCTCCCGCCCGTCGCCCGCCCCCACCCTCGTCCGACGGGGCTCCGCCCTGGTCCCTCATGAGCTCAGCGGCGAAGGCGGTGACGTCGGCCGGGTCGGCGACGATCCGGTGGCGGGGGCAGGGCACGCCGATGGCGTCGAGCTTGGCCCGCATGACGCCCTTGTCCTGGGCGTTGACCAGCGCGTCCGGCCCGGGCCGGACGGCGACGCCGTCGGCCTCCAGGGCCCGCAGGTGCTCGGTGGGGACGTGCTCGTGGTCGAAGGTGATCACGTCGCAGCCGGCCGCGAAGCGGCGCAGCGTGTCGAGGTCGCGGTAGTCGCCGAGGACGACGTCGGAGACCACCTGTGCGGCGGAGTCCTGGGGCGTGTCGGCGAGGAGTTTGAACCTGACCCCGAGCGGGATGCCCGCCTGGTGTGCCATGCGGGCCAACTGCCCGCCGCCGATCATGCCCACCACTGGAAAATTCACATTGCCCGGGGAAGTCACCCCGCCAGGATATCCGGGCCGGTCGGGGGCGGTGGAACCGCTGGGGTGGGCCGGATGCCCCGGTCGACCCGGGGCCCTGGGGGCTGAGCCGTTCGGTGGAAGCGGGTAGCCTGGACGGCCAGGTCCTGGTCTGCGCAGTCCGATCATGTGCGTGCACGCAGGGCTCAAGGGGTGGACGCGTCCACGCGATCCGCTCTTCGACCCGCAGGCACATGGAGGCAGCCCGGTATGGCGACGACCGCAGCTTCGAGCCCTTCGCTCTCGCAGAAACTGCGCGGGCTGTCAGGCGAAGTGGTGAAGTTCGGCCTGGTCGGCCTGAGCGGCGTGGTGGTCAACTTCGCCGTCTTCTGGGTCTGCATCAACGGTCTGCACCTGGCCTCGCTGCGGTCCAACATCGCGGCGACGCTGATCGCCATCGCCACCAACTACCTCGGCTACCGCTACTGGCTGTACCGGGACCGCGACGCCGCCTCGCGCAAGCGGGAGATCACGCTGTTCCTGGTGTACAGCGGCATCGGCATGCTGATCGAGACCGGGGTGCTCGGCTTCTCGGTGTACGTGCTCGGCCTCGACTCGCACTACGAGCAGCTGGGCGCGAAGGTGGCCGGCCTCGCGATCGCCACCGTGTTCCGCTTCTTCTCCTACCGCACCTGGGTCTTCAAGGCCGAACCCGAGCCGGCCGCGCAGGACGCGAGCGGCGCCAGCGGCCAGGAGCTGGCGGCCCAGGCCGAACTGATGCTGGCCGCCGAGCAGATCCGCTACGCCAAGGCCGAGTAGCCGGCCGCACGGCCCCGCCCCCGGCTCAGTCCGTGTGGCTGCGGCCGAGGAAGAGCGCGAACACCGCGGGCTTCAGCGAGAGCAGTTCGAGCCGGCCGCCGTCCGCCTCCGCGAGGTCACGGGCGACGGCCAGGCCGATGCCGGTGGAGTTGCGGCCGCTGACGGCGCGCTCGAACACCCGGTTCCCGAGGTCCGGCGGCACGCCGGCGCCCTGGTCCTGCACCTCGACCACCACCGAGGTGCCGGAGGGCCGGACCCGCAGGGTGATCGTCCCGGCGCCGTGCATCAGCGAGTTCTCGATCAGGGTGGCCAGCACCTGGGCGACGGTGCCCGGGGTGCCGACGGCGGTGACCCCGTGCAGGCCCTCCAGGGACAGCACCCGGCCGGTCTCGCGCAGCGACGGGCCCCACTCCTCGACCTGCTGCTTGATCACCTCGTCCAGGTCGAAGGCCACCGCGGTGGGGCTGCGCGGGTCGCGCTGGGTGGTGAGCAGCCGCTGGACGACGTCGGTGAGCCGTTCGACCTGCTGGAGGGCGATGGTCGCCTCCTCCTTGACGGTCTCCGGCTCCTCGGCGAGGGCGGTGATCTCCTCCAGCCGCATGGAGAGCGCGGTGAGCGGGGTGCGCAGCTGGTGCGAGGCGTCGGCGGCGAGCCGGCGTTCGGCGGTGAGCATCCGGGCGATCCGCTCGGCGCTGGTGTCCAGCACCTCGGCGACCCGGTCGAGTTCGGGCACCCCGTAGCGGCGGTCGCGGGGGCGCGGGTCGCCGGAGCCGAGCCGTTCGGCGGTCTCGGCCAGGTCGGTGAGCGGCCGGGCGAGCCGTTTGGCCTGCCAGACGGCGAGCGCCACGGCGGCCTGGACGGCCAGCAGGGCGACCACGCCGAGCAGCAGCAGCATGTTGGCGATCTCGTGGTCGACGTCCGCGCGGGACTGCTCGACGGTGACGACCTCGCCGCTGTTGCCGCGTTCGACGGCCTTCAGCAGGTGGCCGCCGGCCAGGCGTTCGCCGCTGGAGACGACGTCCTGGCCGGGGATCTGCACCTCGACGTAGCTGCCCTCGGTGACCTGGTTGTCGAAGGCCCGGCCGGTGACCGGCTCACCCGCGGAGAGCCGGTTCTCGACCAGGGCGAGCACCCGGACGGCGGACGCGTCCACCCGGTCCTGGGCCGAGTTGACGATGGTGCGTTTCTCGACCAGGGCGAGCGGCACGCAGAACACCACGACCACCACCAGGACGACGCCCAGCAGCGAGTTGATCATCCGGCGTTTCACGCTGCCGCTCCCCGAGGTGCTCCGCTTCATCGGCCGACTCCCGGCCGCGTTCTCCGTACGGGGCTAATTCTTCTCGAACCGGAACCCCACTCCGCGCACGGTGGCGATGTAGCGCGGGTTCGCCGCGTCGTCGCCGAGCTTCTTGCGGAGCCAGGAGATGTGCATGTCCAGGGTCTTGGTCGAGGTCCACCAGGTGGTGTCCCAGACCTGCCGCATGATCTCCTCGCGGGTGACCACCCGGCCGGCGTCCCGGACGAGGACGCGCAGCAGCTCGAACTCCTTGGCGGAGAGGGTGAGCTCCTCCTCGCCGAGCCAGGCGCGGTGGGACTCGATGTCGATCTTCACCCCGTGCGCGCCGGTGGTGAGCTGGTCGACGTTGCCGCGCCGGAGCAGGGCTCGGACGCGGGCGAGCAGTTCGGCCAGACGGAAGGGCTTGGTCACGTAGTCGTCGGCACCGGCGTCGAGGCCGACCACGGTGTCCACCTCGTCCGCGCGGGCGGTGAGCACCAGGACGGGGCAGCTCTTGCCGTCGGCGCGCAGGCGGCGGCAGACCTCCAGGCCGTCCATCTCGGGCAGGCCGAGGTCGAGGACGACGAGGTCGACCTCCTCGGTCAGGCCGGCGGCCAGTGCGGTCGGACCGTCCTCGCGGACGAGCACCTCATAGCCCTCACGTCGCAGGGCTCGGGCGAGCGGTTCGGAGATCGCCGGATCGTCCTCGGCGAGCAGCACACAGGTCATGTGGTGATGGTAGTCCGCCCGGGTATGCCGGACTGCCTTGTGAGGTAGTTCACAGAGCGTGATCGTTACACAGGAGCCCCTTCAGGCCCAACGCGCCGCCGCCTGCCGCCCGTTCGGCGAAGAATCCGGCCTTCCGTCTTGAAATTGAAGGAAGATTTGCCCGCCTACCATGGATAGATCGGGCAGATCTGTCACGGACTTTGCCATTCCCATACCTGATTCGTGGCTTTTGTCATCTGATAACGCTAAATATCGCCACGTAGAGTGGTTCCGTCCACGTCCGCCGCCACCCCCCTTGGCGGACGCTGTCAGGCAAGGAACCCCTACTCATGGCGTCTACCACCCTGGAAGCCGGCCTCACCCCGGCCTCGCCCAGCGGCAAGACCTTCCTCGGTCACCCCCGAGGGCTCGCCACGCTCTTCCTGAGCGAGATGTGGGAGCGCTTCAGCTACTACGGCATGCGCGCCCTGCTGGTGCTCTACATGACCGCCTCCGTCACGGACGGCGGCCTCGGCATGAAGCTGGCGACCGCCGGCGCCGTGTACAGCGTCTACACGGCCATGGTCTACCTGCTGGCCCTCCCGGGCGGCTGGATCGCCGACCGCTTCCTCGGCGCCCGCAAGACGGTCGCCATCGGCGGCACGATCATCATGCTCGGCCACTTCCTGCTGGCCGTGCCGTTCACCGGCGCGTTCTTCGCCGGTCTGGTCTGCATCGCGGTGGGCTCCGGCCTGCTCAAGGCCAACATCTCCACGATGGTCGGCCACCTCTACGACGGCCCGAACGACCCGCGCCGCGACGGCGGCTTCACGATCTTCTACATGGGCGTCAACCTCGGCGCGTTCTTCGCCCCGCTGGTGGTCGGCACCGTCGGCCAGAAGGTCGACTGGCACCTGGGCTTCGCCCTGGCCGGCATCGGCATGGCGCTCGGCCTGCTCCAGTTCCTGCTGGGCACCCGCCACCTGAGCCCCACCAGCGACATCGTGACCTCGCCCATCGGCGCGGACGAGAAGCGCAAGATCTTCCGCAAGGCCGGCATCTGGCTGGCCGCGGCGGTCGTCTTCTACGGCATCGTCGTCTCCACCGGCCACTTCACCATCGACTGGGCCGTCTGGCCGCTGTCCATCGCCGGCCTGGCGATCCCCTTCTTCGTGTTCGCCAAGGTGAAGCGCGACAAGGACCTCAGCGCCGACGAGCAGTCCAAGATGAGCGGCTACATCTGGTTCTTCGTCGCCGCCGCCGTGTTCTGGATGATCTACGACCAGTCCGGCTCGACGCTGAACGTCTTCGCCAAGGACCACACCGCCTCGACGCTGTTCGGGATCAACTTCCCGTCCAGCTGGTTCCAGTCGCTCAACCCGCTGTACATCATGGCGCTGGCCCCGGTCTTCGCCTGGCTCTGGGTCGCCCTGGCCCGCCGGTCGAAGAACCCCAGCACCACCATGAAGTTCGCCTTCGGTCTGCTGATGATCGGCGCCTCCTTCATGGTCATGATGCTGGCGATGGCCGCCGCCACCGGCGACACCAAGGTCACCCCGCTGTGGCTGGCCATGGTCTACCTGGTCCAGACCGTCGGCGAGCTCGCCCTCTCCCCCGTCGGCCTGTCCGTGACCACCAAGCTGGCGCCCGCCAAGTACGCCAGCCAGATGGTCGGCGTCTGGTTCCTCGCAGTCACCGCCGGTGACTGCGTGGCCGCCATCTTCCAGCTGGTGCTGGGCGACAAGGTGGTCGGCAGCAGCTGGTACTTCGCGGTCCAGGGCGGCATGGCGATCGTCGCCGGCCTCGCGCTGGCGATGTACCGCAAGCGGGTCGTCACGCTCATGGGCGACGTCCACTGACGCTCACGCCCGCCCGCTCCGGGGCCGCCGCGGATTCCTGAGATCCGCGGCGGCCCCGGCCGTTTCCCCCTCGACAGCGCCGCGCCGGCCGTGCCTATAGTGCCCGGCATGACGACCGACCCGTTACCGCGCCAGCTCGCCCGCACCCGGTGCTTCACCCTGGGCGCCCCCGCCCACCCGGGCATCACCGCCGACGGCGCCGCCGTCCTGTTCCTGCGCAGCCGCGGCGGCACCGACCCGCTCGCCTGCCTCTGGGCGCTCGACACCGCCACCGGCCGGGAACGGCTGGTCGCCGACCCGGCCGCGCTGGGCGCCTCCGGCGGCATCGCCGCGTACAGCACCGACGCCACCGGTCGGCTCGCCGCCTTCGCGCTGGACAGCACGCTGTGGCTGGCCGACACCGCCTCGGGTTCGCTCCGCCCGCTCGCCTCCGCCGAGCAGCCGGTGGATCCCCGCCTCGACCCGACCGGCCGCCGGATCGCCTACGTCAGCGGCGGCGTCCTGCGGGTGGCCGGTGCGGACGGTACGGGCGACCGGGCGCTGGCCGAACCGGAGTCCGAGGACGTCGGCTACGGCCTCGCCGAGCACGTCGCCTCCGAGGAGATGCACCGCACCCGCGGCCACTGGTGGTCCCCCGACGGCACCGCCCTGCTGGTCGCCCGGGTCGACAACCGGACGGTCACCCGCTGGTTCCTCGCCGACCCCACCGACCCGGGGCAGCCGCCGCGCGTCATCCGCTACCCGCTGGCCGGCACCGCCAACGCCGAGGTCACGCTCTGGCTGCTCGGCCTCGACGGCGGCCGTACGGAGGTCCACTGGGACCGCGCCTCCTTCGAGTACCTGACCGCCGCCGGGTGGGACGACCACGGGCCGTACGCCGCCGTGCAGAGCCGCGACCAGCGCACCGTCCGTACGTTGGCGATCGGGGCGAACGGGGACACCCGGGTGCTCGCCGAGCGGGCCGACCCGCGGTGGGTCGAACTGATCCCGGGCCTGCCGGTGCGGACGGCGGGCGGCGCGCTGGTCGACGCCGCCGACGACGGCGACACCCGGCACCTGACCGTCGACGGTGAGCCGGTCACCCCTGCGGGGCTACAGCTGCGGGCCGTCCTCGGGACGGAGGGCGAGACGGTGCTGTTCACCGCCTCCGAGGAGCCCACCGAGACCCACCTGTGGACGTACGAACCGGGATGCGGCGTACAAAGGCTGAGCAGCGGGCCCGGCGTACACGGCGGCGTCGAGCGCGGCGGCACGCTGGTCCTCACCACCGGCGGCCGCGCCACCGTCCTGCGGGAGGGCCGCCCGCCGCTGCCGCTCGCCTCGTACACCGAAGCGCCCGTCGTCACCGCACGCCCCGAGCTGCTCCGCCTCGGCCCGCGCGAACTGCGCGCCAACCTCTTCCTGCCCACCGGCCACCGCCCCGGCGGCACCCCGCTGCCCGTCCTGCTCGACCCGTACGGCGGGCCCGCGATGCAGAAGGCCACCACCGGCGGCGCCTGGCACGAGCAGGTGTCGCAGTGGTTCGCCGACCAGGGCTTCGCGGTGCTGGTGGTGGACGGCCGCGGCACTCCGGGGCGCGGGCCGCACTGGGAGAAGACGGTCTACGGCGACAAGGCCGGGCCCGCCCTGGAGGACCAGATCGAGGGCCTGTGGGAGACGGCCCGGCTGCGGCCGGGAGTGCTCGACCTCGACCGGGTCGGCATCCGCGGCTGGTCCTACGGCGGCTACCTCGCCGCGCTCGCCGTGTTGCGGCGCCCGGACGTCTTCCACGCCGCGTCGGCCGGAGCTGCCCCCACCGACTGGCGGCTCTACGACACCCACTGGCAGGAGCGCTTCCTCGGCCACCCCGACGAGCACCCCGAGCACTACGACAGCGGCTCACTGATCGCCGAGGCGCCGAAGCTGAGCCGCCCGCTGCTTCTGATCCAGGGCCTCGTGGACGACAACGTGCACCCCGCCCACGCCCTGCGGCTGTCCAGTGCCCTGCTCGCCGCCGGCCGCCCGCACGAGGTCCTGCCGCTGCGCGCCACCGGCCACCGGCCGACCGACGAGGCCGTGGTGGAGCACCTGCTCCGGCACGAACTGGAGTTCTTGCGGCGGTCGTTGGGCGTGGGCTGAGCGGCGCCCGTACGACCCGACGCCGCAGCCTGGTCCCCGCCGCATAGAGACCACCTGACCGCGCAGGAAAGCCGATCTGCCTGTGGACCAGGCCTTGGGGAGCGGCTCCGACCCCGCCGGGCATCGCTACCGTTGCCCGATGACGGATCTGCGCCGGGTACCGGTGGACGAGGTGCTGGGACGTGTCGAGACGGCCTTGGGGACGCGACTCGACAGGGCAGCGGTGGTCCGCAAACGCCGATCCGTGGGAGCAGGCACGGCGCGTGGCACGTGGGTACGCATCGAGCGGCGGGGGCTCGACCGGATCGGCGCCCAGGGCGGGGACGGCACCCCCTCCGCCGAGGCCCTGCACGGTATCGCGAAGCCCGCGTGGCTGGCCGGCCTCGCCTGGCGGGACGAGGCCGAGCCGGTGATGTGGCGGGCCGACGAGACCGAACTGCTGCCATCCACCCCAGCGGGGTCCGCAGTCGTGGCCGAGGAGCCCCGGCTGCCGCCCGGATGGTGGTCGGAGCTGAACGCCTCTCTCGATGCGCTCGCCGGCCAGCGGACGAATCGGATCGCCACGCCGGACACGGAGACCATCACCCAGGAGCTGGTGGCTCAGACGATCCGTCAGGTGTTCCCGGACGTCGATGCCACGGTGAGCGGGTGGTGTCCGGCGCACGCGGACCTGAACTGGGCGAACGTGACAGCGCCCGAGTTCTGCCTCTTCGACTGGGAGGACTGGGGCATGGCCCCACGTGGCCTGGACGCTGCCACCCTGTGGGCGGCGTCGCTTGCCGTACCGGCGCTGGCCGATCGCGTTCGCGTCGAGCGGAGCGGCGACTTCGCGAGCCGGGACGGCAAGCTGATGACCTTGTTCGTCGCGGCGAAGATCCTCGGGCCGTACGCGCATCCCGAGGACCCGCGCCTTGAGGGCGCCCGCGTGTTGGCGGAGCAGGTGGCGAAGGAGCTTCAGGCGGACTGACGCAGAGCGGGCAACCGCGCGACCCTCGCCCTGGGTGGGCGAGGGCCTTCGCGTGTTTCAGCGCTGCTCGTCGCGCTCCTCGGGGCGGGGCATCTTGAGGGTCGCGAGGACGCCGAGGGCTACGGTGGCGATCGCGAGGGCGAGGAGGGCGAGGAGGACCGCGACGATGAAGAGCTTCACTGGCGCCACCCCTCGTCGTCATCGTCCAGGTCGCGGAGCAGGTGGAGGAGGTTGAGCAGAGTGCTGACCGGCGCATTCCCGAAGTCGATCAGGATGCGGCCGTCGAGGGTCGTTTCGCCGGGCGAGGCGGATCCCCAGAGGAGCCCGCGCGGCAGGCCGCGCCTGTGCAACTCGCCCAGGAGGTCCATGATGTGGGGCTTGGTGTAGTCGCGCATCCGGGAGTCCTCCGGAACGACGGGGTCGCGGGTCACGCGAGGGAGTCCAGCTCCAGCTCGTACCAGATGGTTTTGCCACGCTTCTGCGGGTCGACGCCCCAGCGGCGGGTGAGCCCGGCGACGAGCTGGAGGCCCCGGCCGGACTCGGCGAAATCGGCGGGGGTTCGCTGCCGGGGGAGGGCGTCGCTCTCGTCGGAGACGGTGACCCGGAGGGTGCGGCCGAGGACGGAGAACCAGACGACGGGCGCGGGGGTGTCGCCGTGCCGCCAGGCGTTGACGATGAGCTCGCAGAGGGCGAGTTCGGCGTTGAAGATGGCGTCGGCGTCCCAGCCGCTGCGGGTCATGGCGTCCCGCAGGGCCTGCCGGGAGAGGGTGAGCGAGGGGGTGTTACGGGTGCACACGGGAACCTCCGTGAGGCTGTGGCGTGGGGAGAGGTGGTGACGGTCGTCGCCGTGAGCCAGGCCGGGGCGGCGGCTGCTCTTCGGCGTGCGGAGGGCAGCAGGCGCCTACTGCCCTGGATGCAGGCATTACTGACGATCCGTCGGATCGAGCCAGAAACGACAGTAGCGCATCCGCTCTTTAATTAAAGCCAAACGGGAGAAGGTTCCTCCTCACGAGGGAAGAAGTCCGGATGGATCCGCAGGCGCCCGGCGCGGCACACTGGCCTCTGCACCGGCAGAGAGGACGCCATGCCCCTTCGAGTCCCCACCCTCCGTCAGCGACGACTCGGCGCCGAACTGCGAAGGATGAGAGAGCAAGTCGGCTTCGGCGGCAGCCACCTCGCCCGTCTACTCGGCGTGACTCCCGCCCTGGTGAGTCAGATGGAGATCGGGAAATCAGCCGTCACCGTGGCGCGTCTGCACGAGATCGCAGAGGCCTGCATGTGCGCCAATGCGCCCTTGGTCGAAGCGCTTGCCGACATGGCCAGGGAGCGAGACTCGGCCTGGTGGGACGAGTATCGAGCGGCACTCGCGGCCGCCCCGATCGATGTGGCAGAAATCGAAGGTCGCGCGAAGAGGCTCAAGAGCTTCACCATTGGCATCATCCCGGGACTACTTCAGACGAACTCGTATGCGACTGCGGTGTTCGCGAGCGGTTTCACCCCTCTCCCGGATCGGGAGATCGGCCGCAGAGTGAACTTCCGCCTACGGAGACAACAGATCATCCGGTCCGGCGAAACGCCTTACATGGCGCTCATCCACGAGGCGGCGTTGCGCATCCAGTACGGCGGGCCTGTGGTGCTCAGAGACCAGCTCGATGCACTCGTCAGCGACTCCGATCTTCCCGGCGTCTCACTGCGAGTCGTGCCCTTTGCTACGGCCGACTTCCCTGGCCCCAGCGAGAATCTGATCTATGCGGAGGGACCAGTGCCCGAGCTGGACACGGTCCAGGCTGACTCGTCGCACGGGTCCCACATCTTCGACTCGCCCGCCCAACTGGCGGGATACCGCGCAATCTTTGAGCGCATCGAAGCTGTCGCGCTCCCGGAACGCGAGTCGCGAGATCTTATTCGCTCGATCACGAAGGAAATGAACGGCAAGTATGAATAGCACCGAGTGGCAGAAGTCCAGCTTCAGTGAAGCGGCCAACAACTGCGTCGAGATACGTGCGCTTGACGGGCTGGTCGAACTCCGGGAGTCCGATGAGGGCGACGTCATCGTCCGCACCACCCGCCTCAAGCTCGCCGACTTCCTCCGGGGCGCCAAGGCCGGCGAGTTCGACCACCTCACCACCGCCCCCTGAACGAATCGTTCCGGCGGCCTCTTGCTCCCCGCAAGAGGCCGCCAGCAGGGAGAATGCGTCCAAGTCGGCAGAGCTGGGTTCCACCTGCGGCCAGAGGATGCACTCTTGACCGTTGCCGCCGGACGCCGCTGATCGATTTCGCCACCAGCGTCCACCCCGCAGGGACCGTCATCCCTATGCGACGCCTGTGCGCGCCGCAAGCTCCCGCACGCCGGGCACCGTGACCGGCGCGTACAGCAGGTCCGCTGTGAGCGCCCGCAGAGCAGGCCGGCGCACCTCCTCCGGGGCGACCTGCTCGGTGAACCGCAGCAACGTGAACGTCTTGCGGTGGGCGCCGAGGCGGTGCCACATGCGCGCACAGTCCGTGCCGTACCGAGCCCGGCGCTCAGCGGTCGGCAGCTGGCCTGGCGCGATCCGCGCCGCATACGGCACGCCCTCGTCGGGGGTGCCCAGCGCCGTGTGTACACCGATCCAGTACAGGTCCACCTGGGCGCTGGTGGCGTCGACCGTGAACAGCGGGGAGCCAGGCAGGAACCTGGCGCTGGTCAAACGGTCGACGGCGTCCTCGGCACCCGCCATGAGGTCGAGGGCCGCACCTCGGCGCTGTCCGCATGCAGCCGTGTAGGCGGCCGTCATCAGCAGGGTCGCCGCCACAGCCCCGGACACGTCGCCTTGGCCCTGCGAGAGCGAGTGTGCGGTGCGACGCAGGAGATCGACGGCGGCGGCCGGGCGTCCGGAACGCCGCATCGTGATCGCCAGAACCCGAGCCGCCTCTCCGTGCACCACCGGGTCTCCGCTGGCCTGGGCCGCCGCCAAAGCCCGGTCCGCTGCCGGCCACGCGACATCGGAGTGAGCTTTCAGCGCGAGCTCCGTCGCCAGCACCCAGGCGCGGGCCACACAGGCATGGGCCTCCTCACGGGACCGGCCGGACAAGGCCTCACGGGTCGCGTGCGCCGAGCCCAACAAACCGGGCAGGAAGTCGCTGAGGTTCTGGTAGCGCGCCGCCGTGAAATGTGCGCGCGCCGAGGTCAGCGACGCCTTGATCTGCTGCAACGACATGGGTGCGGACGGTTCGGGTTCGTACAGGGCCCCAACGATCCGGGCCGACGCGTCCGGACGCGCGGCAGCAACCGAGGCGGAGGGAAGCGCGGACACCCCAGCTGCCGCCATGCCGGCCACGAGCAGCTGCCTGCGGAGCATGGCGTCCTCCTGATCCAGGGTCACATCCCGTGCCAGCGTAGCCGGTCGGCCCAGCCCAATGGCGTCAAGAGGCAGGTCCAACGTCTGGGCGATCCGCAGAAGCGCCTGCTCGGCCGGCCGGAGCGCGCCCGCCTCAACCCGGCTGATCGCGAACGCGGAGTAGCCACACGCCCGGCCCAGCTGGGTCTGAGTCATACGCCGCGCACACCGAGCGGCCCTGATGACCGCCCCGAGCTGACGTTGCCGTGACATGGCGTTGCCTTTCGACTGCGCGGAGTGTCCACCGTATCGACAGGACAGCGCCCCCAAACAGGGCGTGCACGAGGTGTGCGGGGCACGCACACGGCATGCGGGAGCCCCCGGCGGCATCCGTGTCTGGACCCGCAGCCGGGTTTCCTGGGTGATGCCCGGCCGGCGCACTTCTGCCACTCCATCCTGAGGGAGACGTCATGAGCAGCGTCCTGCTGGACAAGCCCGTCACCGAGACTGAGCCCGCCACCGCCCCGACGCCCAGTACCCTGCTGGAGCGGGCCGACGAGCCGAGTGCCCGCGCCTGCCCGGTCTGCGGATCGAGCGCCACCTACCAGACCATGGACGGCCGATGGGGCTGCACCGCGTGCGGCTCCACCTGGGCCTGACCCCGGGGAGGATCCGATGGCGGACTGCACGCAGTGCTCTGCTCCTGCAGTGATCGAGGATCTCGACGTACACCCGCCACAGCCCTGGTGCCTCGGATGCGCAACCACCCTCGTACGAGCCGGCGATCCGGTCATCAACTACCGCTCGCTCAACGGTGAGTGCGACTACGAGCGTGTCTTGGCCGGTGGCAGCACCCAGGTCCTGCGCTTCGGCTGACAGGTCGAGTACAAGGACGACGGCACCGTGCTGCGCACCGCCCAGCTCATCGCAGCGGACGGTTGGGACGTGGACCTGCCGCTGTGGGCGGATGCCGCCAAGTGCAGCCCCTGCCACCCCGGCAACGACTCGCACTGACGGGATAGTTGCGGTGGCCCCAGGCTCAGTCCGGGGCCACCGCGACCCGGAAGGGTGGAGTTCACCCGAACCCCTGCGCCGGCGCACACCGGGCGCGAGGATGACCCGGGTGACGACCACCCCCTCTCGTACCCAAGCTGTCGCGCCGGACCTCTGGCACCACTACGGCCGCGCCCGCGCCGACACCGAGCGGACCGTCCCCGGCGCCTTCCACTGGGTCTGGGCCCAGGACGGCGGGCCAGGAGTCGAGGTGCTGGGGGACTTCACCGGCCTCGTCGTGGCCGACCTCGGCGCGGGCGCCGCCCGTCATGCCGCCCACCTCGTCACCCACTACGCTCCGGCTCGGGTCGATGCCGTCGATGCCTCCCCCGCGCAGCACGCGATGGCCTGCGACCTCTACGGCCACCTCGCACCGCACCTGCGCACGGTACGCGCCGACGCGACCGCGCACCTGGAGGAGCATCCAGACGAGTACGACGTGCTCTACTCCGTGTTCGGCAGCCTCGACTTCGCCGACCCCCGCCGACTGCTTCCGGCCGCTGCCCGCGCCCTTCGACCCGGCGGACTGCTGGCCGCCTCCACTCTGGGCCACTACCTCGGTGGTGCCCCCGCTGAACCGGACGTCCAGCACGCCGACGTTCCGGCCCGCACCACGGACGGCGCCCCGGCAACCATGCACCGCTGGGTTCTCCAGGAGACCGTCTGGACGAAGCTGTTGGACGAGTCGGGGTTCACGAAGATCAGTGTCGACCGGCTCCCTCCTGCCGTACCGGGTGCACGCGCTGCCGACACCCTGCTTGTCTGCGCCTACCGTCAGCCCTGATGACCCCGGAAGAAGTTGGCATCGGGGCCTGCTGGCCCTTCCGCCGCCACCTGAGCAGGACGGCCCCCGGGGGCGCGGGGGCCGTCTACGGTCCCCGGACTCAGACCTCCCGGACGCCCGCGCGCCAGACCGCCGCCGTCAGCGGCACGCCCGGGCGGTAGGCCAGGTGGACGTGCGAGGGCGCGTCCAGCAGCAGCAGGTCCGCCCGGGAGCCGACCGCGACCGTCCCGACGTCGCCGCGACGCAGCGCGTGGGCGCCGCCGGCCGTGGCCGCCCACACCGCCTCGTCCGGCGTCATCCCCATCTCCCGGACCGCGACCGCGATGCAGAACGCCATCGAACTGGTGAAGCTGGAGCCCGGGTTGCAGTCGGTGGAGAGTGCCACCACGGCCCCCGCGTCGAGCAGCCGCCGCCCGCTCGGGTACTCGGCGCGGGTGGAGAACTCCGCACCCGGCAGCAGCGTCGCGACCGTCGCCGACCCCGCCAGCGCCGCCACGTCCTCGTCGGTCAGGTGGGTGCAGTGGTCCGCCGAAGCGGCCCCCAGCTCCACCGCGAGCTGCACGCCGGGCCCGTACGTGAGCTGGTTGGCGTGCACTCGCGGCGTGAGGCCCTTCTCGATCCCCGCCGTCAGAACAGCCCGCGCCTGGTCGCCGTCGAAGGCGCCCTGCTCGCAGAACACGTCCACCCAGCGGGCGTGCGGGGCGCAGGCGTCCAGCATCTCGCCGGTGACCAGGTCGACGTACCCGGCCGGGTCCTCGGCGTACTCGGGCGCGACGACGTGCGCGCCCAGGTAGGTGGTCTCCGGGGTGTGCCGCGCGGCGATCCGCAGCGCCCGGGCCTCGTCCTCGACCGTCAGCCCGTAACCGGACTTGCACTCGATCGTGGTGGTGCCCTGCCGCAGCGCCTCCCGGACGAACCGGGCCAGGTTGGCGTCGAGTTCGGCGTCGCTCGCGGCCCGGGTGGCCGCCACCGTGGTGCGGATGCCGCCGGCCGAGTAGGACTGCCCGGACATCCGGGCGTTGAACTCGGCGGTCCGGTCGCCCGCGAACACCAGGTGGGCGTGCGAGTCGACGAAGCCGGGCAGCAGCGCCCGCCCCTCGGCGTCGAAGCGCTCGTCCGCTGCCGGGGCCTGCGCCGCCGGGCCGACCCAGGCGACGGTGCCGCCGTCCAGCACCACGGCCGCGTCGGTGAGCAGGCCGAGCGGCCCGGTGCCGTGCCCGGGGTCGTTGGTGACCAGGCTGCCGATGCCCGTGATCAAGGTGGTCCTGCTGCTCAAGACGAAGCCTTCCGGGGGAAGTTGGAGAACGACTCAGTGGTCCAGGGCGCCGATCGAGTCCCGCAGCGCGCCCGGCACGTCCGCGACGAGCTGGTGCACGCCGTCCCGGACGATCTGCCGGCCGCCGACCACGACGTGCCGCACGTCGGCCGCCGAGGCCGCGAAGACGGCGGTCTCGGCGCCGAGCCGGGGCGGCGGGCCCGCGGTGCGCACCGAGTCCAGGGCGATGACGGTGAAGTCGGCGAGCGCACCGGCCTCGACCCGCCCCGCCTCCGGCCAGCCGAGCGAGGCGTGCCCGTCCTCGGTGCCGGCCCGCAGCAGCAGGTTGGCCGTCCAGTGCCCGCGGGTGCGGGTGCGCAGCCGCTCGTCCAGCTCCAGGGCGCGGGCCTCCTCGAACGGGTCGATGACGGCGTGGCTGTCGCTGCCCAGGGTGACCGGGCAGCCCGCCGAGGCGAGCCGACGGGCCGGGCCGATGCCGTCCGCGAGGTCCCGCTCGGTGGTGGGGCACATGCAGATGGTGGTGGAGGTGTCGGTGAGCAGCCGGACGTCCTCGTCGGTGAGGTGGGTGGCGTGCACGGCCGAGGTGCGCGGGCCGAGCACGCCGTGGTCGGCGAGCAGCCGGGTCGGGGTGACGCCGTGCGCGGCGAGGCAGGCGTCGTTCTCGGCGGTCTGCTCGGACAGGTGGACGTGCAGCGGCGCCTCGCGCGCCGCCGCCCACTGCGCGACGGTGCCCAGTTGCTCGGCCGGGACGGCCCGCACCGAGTGGACGGCGGCGCCGATCCGGGCGTGCTCGCGGGGCTTGAGCGCGTCCGCCCGTACGGCCCAGGCCTCGGCGTCGCCGTCGCTGAACCGCTGCTGCGGTCTGGTCGGCTCGGCGCCGAAGCCGGCCGACAGGTAGCAGGTGTCGAGCAGGGTGATCCGGATGCCGGCCCGGGCGGCGGCCTCGATCAGCGCCTCGCCCATCGCGTTGGGGTCGTCGTAGCGGGCGCCGCCGGGGGCGTGGTGCAGGTAGTGGAACTCGCCGACGGCGGTGACCCCGGCCAGCGCCATCTCGGCGTAGACGGCGGTGGCGAGCGCCAGGTAGCGGTCCGGGTCGAGCGCCCCAGCGAACCGGTACATGGTGTCGCGCCAGGTCCAGAAGGTGCCGGAGCCGACCTGGACGTGGCCGCGCAGCGCCCGGTGGAAGGCGTGCGAGTGGGCGTTCGCCTGGCCGGGCAGCAGCAGCCCGTCGAGGCGGACGGCCCCGGGCGGGCAGGGCCCGCTGTCCGGGGTCACCGCGGTGATCCGGCCGCCGGGGCCGACGGTGATCAGCACGTCCGGCTCGACCACCGGCCCGTTGTCGTACGGCAGCCAGGCGTGCTGCGCCCAGTACGCCACCGGCTCGGCCCCCGAGGTCAACGGGTTCAGCGACACGCCAGGTCCTCCAGTACGTCGGCGAGGGCGGCGACCCCGGCCAGGCAGTCGGCCTCCTCGGCGTGCTCGGCCGGGGAGTGCGACACCCCGCTGGGGTTGCGCACGAACAGCATGGCGGTCGGGACGGCCGACGCCAGGATCCCGGCGTCGTGTCCGGCGCCGGTGGGCAGCACCGGGGCGTCCAGCAGCTTGGCGAGCCGGTCGCGCAGCGGGCCGTCGAAGTCCACCACCGGGGTGTAGGACTCGCGGGTCAGCTCCACCCGGACGCCGTCGCGCCCGCCGCGCTCGGCGGCGGCCTGCTCGATCTCCTCGACCAGCGCGGTGAGCGTCGCCTCGTCGGCGGCCCGGGAGTCCAGCCAGCCGCGTACCAGCGAGGCGATCGCATTGGTGCCGTTGGGCTCGACCGCGACCTTGCCGAAGGTGGCCAGCGCGCCCGCCTGCCGGGCCTTCTTGCGGGCCGCGAGCACGGTGTTGGCGTACGTCAGCATCGGGTCGCGGCGGTCCTCGATCCGGGTGGTGCCGGCGTGGTTGGCCTCGCCGTGGAAGTCGAACCGCCAGCGGCCGTGCGGCCAGATCGCGCTGGCCACGCCGACCGGCCGGTCCTCGGCGAGGAGGCGGCCCTGCTCGACGTGGAGTTCGACGAAGGCGCCGATCCGGGCCAGCCGGTCGTCGTCCGCGCCGATCGCGCCCGGGTCGTAGCCGGCCCGCTCCATCGCGTCGGGCAGCCGGACGCCGTCGGCGTCGCGCAGCTCGTACGCGGCCTCGCGGGAGAGCACGCCGGCGGAGAGGCGGGAGCCGATGCAGGCCACGCCGAACCGGGCGCCCTCCTCGTCGCCGAAGTTGGTGATCGCCAACGGACGGGTGAACTCGGTCCCGCGTGCGCGGAGTTCGTCCAGGGCCGCGAAGGAGGAGACCACGCCGAGCGGACCGTCGAAGGCACCGCCGTCCGGGACGGAGTCCAGGTGCGAGCCGGTGACGACCGCCCCGCCCGCGCTCGGATCGCCCAGCCAGGCCCACTGGTTGCCGTTGCGGTCCAGCTCGTAGGCGAGGCCGCGGTCACGGGCCTGCTGCTCGAACCAGGCCCGGCACTCGGCGTCGGCGGAGTTCCAGGCGAAGCGGCGGTAGCCGCCGGAGGCGGCGGAGCGGCCCACGGGGAGCAGCTCCGCCCACATCTCTTCGAACGAGGACGTCACAGCTCACCCATCGGGACGCGGACCCCGCGCTCGGCGGCGACCTCGGTGGCCCGGTCGTAGCCGGCGTCCACGTGCCGGATCACGCCCATGCCCGGGTCGTTGGTGAGCACCCGGCGGATCTTCTCGCCGGCCAGCGCGGTGCCGTCGGCGACGGTGACCTGGCCGGCGTGGATCGAGCGGCCGATGCCGACGCCGCCGCCGTGGTGGATGGAGACCCAGGACGCGCCGGAGGCCACGTTGACCATGGCGTTGAGCAGCGGCCAGTCGGCGATCGCGTCCGAGCCGTCCAGCATCGCCTCGGTCTCCCGGTACGGGGAGGCGACCGAGCCGCAGTCCAGGTGGTCGCGGCCGATCACGATCGGCGCGGACAGCTCGCCGGAGGCGACCATGTCGTTGAAGCGCTCGCCAGCCTTGTCGCGCTCGCCGTAGCCGAGCCAGCAGATCCGCGCGGGCAGGCCCTGGAAGTGCACCTTCTCCTGGGCCATCTTGATCCAGCGGTGCAGCGACTCGTTCTCCGGGAAGAGGTCGAGGACGGCCTTGTCGGTCTTGTGGATGTCCTGCGGGTCGCCGGACAGCGCCGCCCAGCGGAACGGGCCCTTGCCCTCGCAGAACAGCGGCCGGATGTACGCGGGGACGAATCCGGGGAAGGCGAACGCACGGTCGTAACCGGCCAGTTGGGCCTCGCCGCGGATCGAGTTGCCGTAGTCGAAGACCTCGGCGCCCGCGTCCTGGAAGCCGACCATCGCCTCGACGTGCCGGGCCATCGACTCGCGGGCCCGCTGGGTGAACTCGGCGGGCTTGGCCGCCGCGTAGTCCGCCATGTCGTCGAAGGCGACGCCCACCGGCAGGTAGGCGAGCGGGTCGTGGGCGCTGGTCTGGTCGGTGACGATGTCGATGGGCGCGTCCATCGCGAGCAGCTGCGGGACCAGCTCGGCGGCGTTGCCCAGCACGCCGATGGACAGCGGCTGCCGCTTGTCGCGGGCGGCGGTGGCCAGCTCCAGCGCGTGCCCGAGGTCCTTGGCCTCGACGTCCAGGTAGCGGTGCTCGATCCGGCGGGCGATCCGGGACGGGTCGCAGTCGATGCAGATCGCCACGCCGCCGTTCATGGTGACGGCCAGCGGCTGGGCGCCGCCCATCCCGCCGAGGCCGGCGGTGAGGGTGATGGTGCCTTCCAGCGTCCCGTTGAACCGCTTGTTGGCGACGGCCGAGAAGGTCTCGTAGGTGCCTTGCAGGATGCCCTGGGTGCCGATGTAGATCCACGAGCCGGCGGTCATCTGCCCGTACATGGTGAGCCCGAGGCTCTCCAACCGGCGGAACTCCTCCCAGTTGGCCCAGTCGCCGACCAGGTTGGAGTTGGCGATCAGCACCCGTGGCGCCCACTCGTGGGTCTGCATGACGCCGACCGGCCGCCCGGACTGGACCAGCATGGTCTCGTCCTGCTTCAGCCCCTCCAGCGTCCTCACCATGGCGTCGAACGACCGCCAGTCCCGCGCCGCCTTGCCCGTCCCGCCGTAGACCACCAGCTTCGACGGGTGCTCGGCGACCTCCGGGTCGAGGTTGTTCATCAGCATCCGCAGGGCCGCCTCCTGCTGCCACCCCTGCGCCGTCAGCCCCGTCCCCCGCGCCGCCCTGACCTCACGCGGCCCGCTCGCCTGCTGCTGCACCATGTCCCCGGCCTTCCTGCGGATGGATTCATTCAGATTCAGCTCGACTGAATATATCCAAACAATCAGCTCCCGGCCAGACCCCGAACCCATCCGATCAGCGCCCGCGCCGGTACGCCCGCCAGCCGTACCCTGAGGCCGGAAACACCAGCCACTCGGGTCAGCAGAGGACACCATGGCGACCATCCCCCTACTCCCCGGCAAGCTCCGCCACGCAGCAGAAGCGATCGAGCAGAGCACCGGACTGCGGGTCGAGATCATCGGAGGCACCCTGCTGCTGTCTCCGCCCCGCCGAGGCAAGCACGCCGGCACCGTGCGGCAGCTGCGCGAACGGATCGGATCACGGCTGCCCGGCCTCGGGGCTTACGAGGCGGCATCCATCGCCTTTCCAGGCGACGAGGACGACTACGCGACGCCCGACCTGGTCGTCCTACCCGCGCGGTGGGAGAACCAGCATTCCTCGCGGTCGACCCCCGCAAGGGTGTCTGGACACTTCGCACCCACCCCCGCGACGGCGAGTACCAGGGAGTGCTGCACGGCAAGTACGGCGAGCCCGTCCCGCTGCCCGCGCCGCTACCCGCCGAGCTGGACACCTCCGTACTGCCGCTGTACGCACCCCGCGCCTGAGTCACGCCGCGGCGTCGCCGTCCCAGTCGATGCCGATCTCGGCGAGCCAGCGGCGGTCGTCGGCGTCGGGGGCGGGCGGGGACGGCGGGCGGGGGATGTTCTGGATCGGGCCGAGGCCGTACTTCTCGGCGGCCGCGGCGGCGGCGCGGGCGTCGGGTTCGATGACGCCGACGTGCACGGCGGACTCGTCTCCCGGGTCGAGGACGGTCAGTTCGGGATCGGGCAGGCGCCGCAGGGTGACGCGGCGTCCGCAGGTGGGGCAGGACCATTCGTCGACACCCGAGGCCAGGCGGGCGACGAACTTCATCTCGTGGATCACGCGCATGGGCGGCACCCCCTGCTGTAGGGGATGCCCGGGTTCGTGACGGCTACTCCCCGCCGTGTCTACTCCAAAAACAGGCCACGTGCCGCGGCGGACTGCTCGATGGCCTCCAACCGGGCCTCCGCGCCCGGGAGTTCGTCACACATGCGCTGCAACAGCACCCGGCCGAGCATCATCGGCGCGCACGCGGTGTCGAAGACCAGCCCGGTGCCGACGGCCGCCGGCAGCATCAGATCGGAGAGCTTGGCGACCGGCGCGAAGGCGCTGTCGGCGACGGTCAGCACCGTCAGCCCGCACTCGCGGGCCACCACCAGCGCGTCCATCAGCTCCCGCGGGTAGCGCGGCAGCGCGAAGCAGAGCAGCGCGGTGGCCCCGGCCGCGGCGGCCTGTTCCAGCCGGTCGGCGAGCATGCTGCCGCCCTCGTCGAGGAGGCGGATGTCCGGGTGCACCTTGGCGGCGAAGTACGCGAAGCCGCGCGCCTGCGCGGAGGCGGCCCGCAGGCCGAGCACCGGCAGCGGGCGGGAGGTGGCGAGCAGCCGGGCGGCGCGGGTGATCGGCTCGGGGTCGGCGAGGAGTTCGGCGAGGTGGCGCAGGTGGGCGATCTCGGCGAGCACGGCCTGCTGGTGCTCGTTGCGCACCGCGTCGTCGGGGGTCTCCGGCGCGGCGGTCTCGCCCGCGCCGAGTTCGCGCAGCTGCTTGCGCAGCGCCGGGTAGCCGTCGTAGCCGAGGGCGACCGCGAAGCGGGTGACGGACGGCTGGCTGACCCCGGCGAGTTCGGCGACCTCGACGCTGGAGAGGAACGGCGCCTCGGTGGCGTGCCGGACCAGCGAGTGCGCGATCCGCCGCTGGGTCGGGGTCAGTCGGTGGCCTTCGAACAGCTGGAGCAGCCGGGCGGAGGGGCCGACCGGGCCGGCCTCGTCGGTGGCGGTCATCAGCGGTACCTCCGGATGCGAGCGATTCGGACGACGACTGTGCAGCAGCGCGTCGCACCTGGCAAAGACGTCTCGTACGGCGGGACGCCGGGTGAGACGCCCCGAGCGGGACGGAACTCGGGGTAACCCTGAATTCTCCCTGAACCCGCCCGGATTCCCCCACCAACGGATGGACCGCGTGCCCGGCGCGGGCCCAGGCTGTTCCCATGGACACTCGCCAGGACGACCTGCGGCGCGACCTCGACGCCGCCCTGCACGCTCGCAAGGAACTCGGCAAGGAGTACGAGCCGGAGCTGGTCGACTCGTTCCTGAGCCGCCTGGACGCCCGCCTGGACGCCCGGGTCGAGCGCCGGGTGGCCGAGCGGATGGACGACTACGAGCCCGCGCACCGGCGCCGACCCCACCGCCCGGGGCCGGGGCCCGGCAGCTCCGGCACCCGGCTGGCGGTGATCTCGCTGGTCCTCGGCATCCCGCTCACCGCGATCGCGGCCAGCCCGCAGAGCGGGGGCTTCGTCGGCCTGATCGTCAGTTGGGCGGGCATCGTCGGGGTCAACTTCGCCGCCGCGTTCGGCAACCGCCGGGACCGGGACGAGCCGCGGGCCCGGTCCCGGTCCCGGGACGACTGGGACTGAGCCCCGCCGCCGCCACCAGGCCCCACCGCCCCGACAGGCCCGCCGCCCCCACCGGACCCGACGGCCCGTCACGCAGGCCACACCCGGCCGCACCGGTCGAACCCGGTCACACCGGGTCAGGCCAGCGGCCCGGTGACCCGCTCCACCGCCCGCACCAGCTCCCCGGAGGCGACCAGCGCCGCGGCGGCCTCCAGGTCCGGCGAGAGGAAGCGGTCGCGGCCGGCGCCGCCGACCCCCGCCTCCCGGGCGGCGGCCATCGCGGCCGCGGTGGCCGGGGCCGTGCGCCCCGCGCCGTCCGCCTGCTGGCGGATCTCCAGGGCGCGGGCGGCGGCGGTGAGTTCGACGGCGAGGATCCGGCCGAGGTTGTCGACGGCCTGGCGCAGCTTGCGGGCGGCGGACCAGCCCATCGACACGTGGTCCTCCTGCATCGCGGAGGACGGGATCGAGTCGACCGAGGCCGGGACGGCGAGCCGCTTGTTCTCGCTGACCAGCGCCGCCTGGGTGTACTGGGCGATCATCAGGCCGGAGTCCACGCCCGGGTCGTCGGCCAGGAAGGCCGGCAGGCCGTGCGAGCGGGCCTTGTCGAGCAGCCGGTCGGTGCGGCGCTCGGAGATGGAGCCCAGGTCGGCGGCGGCGATGGCGAGGAAGTCCAGCACGTACCCGACCGGGGCGCCGTGGAAGTTGCCGTTGGACTCCACCCGGCCGTCCGGCAGCACCACCGGGTTGTCGACCGAGGCGGCCAGCTCGCGGGAGGCGACCAGCTGGGCGTGGGCGAGGGTGTCCCGGCCGGCGCCGGCCACCTGCGGGGCGCAGCGGATCGAGTAGGCGTCCTGGACCCGCGGCGCGTCGTCCTGGTGGTGGCCGGTGAGGCCGGAGTCCTTGAGGACGGCCAGCATGTTGGCGGCGCTCAGCGCCTGGCCCGGGTGCGGGCGGATCGGGGCGTGCAGTTCGGGGGCGAGCACCTTGTCGGTGCCGAGCAGCGCCTCCAGGGTCATCGCGGCGGTGATGTCGGCGGTGGTGAACAGCCGTTGCAGGTCGGCGATGGCCATCACCAGCATGCCGAGCATGCCGTCGGTGCCGTTGATGAGGGCCAGGCCCTCCTTCTCCAGCAGTTCGACGGGCTCGATGCCGGCGGCGGCGAGCAGTTCGGCGGCGGGCTTCTCCACACCGTCCGGGCCGGTGGCCACGCCCTCGCCCATCAGGACCAGCGCGCAGTGTGACAGCGGCGCGAGGTCGCCGGAGCAGCCGAGCGAGCCGAACTCCCGGACCACCGGGGTGATGCCCGCGTTGAGCAGGGCGGCCATGGTCTGCGCGACCAGCGGGCGCACCCCGGTCCGGCCGGAGGCCAGCGTCTTCATCCGCAGAAAGACGAGTGCCCGGACGACCTCGCGCTCGACCGCCGGCCCCATCCCGGCCGCGTGCGAGCGCACCAGCGACCGCTGGAGCTGTGCCCGCAGTTCGGGGCTGATGTGCCGGACGGCGAGCGCGCCGAAGCCGGTCGACACGCCGTAGACGGGGCGCGGTTCGGCCGCGAGGGCGTCGATCCGCGCCCGCGCCGTCGCCATCTCGGCGAGCGCGTCGGGGCCTATCTCGACCCGGGCGTTCCCCCGGGCGACGGCCAGCACGTCCTCGGCGCTGACGTCGGCCTTGCCGACCTGGACCAGCGGAGCGTCGGGGGCCACAGCACTGTGCATATCCATATACACCATCACATCAGGTGAATGAAGATATGACAACAGGTGGTCGCCATCCTAACCGGCCACGGTTGCGCGCCCCGTACCGACCAGCAGGATTTTCACCCGGCCCGCCCCGTGCCGCACGCTGGTGACCACGGATGACCACGGACACGCACGGAGGTGGCAGGGCGATGACGCGGGCGACGGCACGGCGCCGGGTGGTGCGGCTGCGGGGGGACGAGCGCGGGGTGCGGCCGGACGCGCTGGCGGCGGAGGAACCGCTGGAGATCCGGCTCGGCGGCGAGCCGCTGACCGTCACCATGCGCACCCCCGGGCAGGACTTCGACCTGGTGGCCGGGTTCCTGGTCGGCGAGGGGCTGGTGCACACCTCCGAGGAACTCGCCGCCCTGCGGTACTGCGCCGGGACGGACGAAGCCGGCGCCAACACCTACAACGTCGTCGACGCCACCCTGCGCGGCGCCGCCCGCGCGCTGCCGCTGTCCGCGCACCGCAACCTGCTCACCACCAGCGCCTGCGGCCTGTGCGGCCGGGACACCGTGGACGCCGTCCGCACCCACGTCCGCCACCCGGTGGGCGAGGACCCGCTCACCGTCCCGCCGTCCCTGCTGTACGGCCTGCCGGACCGGCTGCGGGCCGCCCAGCGCACCTTCGAGTCCACCGGCGGCCTGCACGCGGCCGGACTGTTCGACGCCGCCACCGGCGAACTGCTCTGCGCCCGCGAGGACGTCGGGCGGCACAACGCGGTGGACAAGGTGGTCGGCTGGGCGCTGCGCGAGGGCAGGCTGCCGCTGACCGGGCACGTGCTGCTGGTCAGCGGCCGGGCCTCGTTCGAGCTGACCCAGAAGGCCGCGCTGGCGGGCGTCCCGCTGCTGGCGGCCGTCTCGGCGCCGTCCTCGCTCGCGGTGGACCTGGCCGAGGAGCTGGGCCTGACCCTGGTCGGCTTCCTGCGCGGGGAGGGCGCGAACGTCTACACCCGGCCGGACCGGATCACCGCGCCCTCCCCCGCCACGTCCTCCCCCACCGCGCCGGTCACCCCCTGAGCTCGGCCTCGATCAGGTCCGCCGCGCGGGCGGTGCCGCCCTCGGCCCGGCCGGCGGCGGCCAGCGCCTCCAGCCGTTCGGCCACCGCCGGGTCGCCGACCAGCTCCAGCAACGCGCCGCGCAGCGCCTCCGCAGTGGCCTCCGCGGTGTCCAGCCGACGGGCGACGCCGAGCCCCACCAGCGCGTCCGCGTTGGCGAACTGGTCGACGGCCTGCGGCACCGTGATCATCGGCACGCCGTGGTACAGCCCCTCGCTGGAGCCGCCCATGCCCGCGTGGGTGACGAAGGCGTCCGCCTGCGCGAGCACCGACAGCTGCGGCACCCACCGGTGCACCTCAACGGTGTCCGGCACCTCGCCCAGCTCCGCCAGGTCGGTGTGCGCGCCGACCTGGAGCACCGTGTGCCAGCCGGGCAGGTCGCCGAAGGCCTGCGCGCAGGCCCGGTAGAACGCGGGCTGGTGGGTGAAGGCCGAGCCGAGCGAGACCAGCAGCACCTTCTCGGCGTGCGCCGGCCGGTGCCACTCGCCCTGGTGGGCGCGGTCGCCGAAGCACGGCCCGACGAAGGTGACGCGCCGCTCGTCGACCCGGTCCGCGTTGGGCTGCAGGGCGCGCGGGACCAGGGCGACGGCCCGTGCCGGGATGCTCTTGAAGGCGTCCACGTCGCGTTCCACCGCCCCGGCCTCGGCCAGCCAGTCGGCGAACCGCCGGTAGTACTCGGCGCCGCCGGGCCCGTTGCGGACGGCGTCGAACACCTCCGCCAGGTCCTGCTCGAAGCCCTCCCAGCCGACGAAGGTGGGCGACAGCTGCACCACCGGCACGCCCAGCCGCTCGCCGAGCGCCCGCCCGGCGAAGCCCGCGATGTCGCAGAGCACCAGGTCGGAGCGGTCGTCCGCGAAGGCCTCCAGCAGGACGGGGTACATCGCTAGCGCGTCGTCCAGGAACAGCTCCTGGATCGCCACCGGGTCCTCCCCCCACCCGCTCGGGTCGTCGGCGAGCGGCAGCCGCGTCGGGTACGGGACGAGGCGGGCGCCGGTCGACTCGACGGCCTCGGCGAAGGAGGCGTCGTTGACGTAGCTGACCCGGTGGCCCCGGGCGACCAGTTCGGCGATCACGGCGAGGCTGGGGTTGACGTGGCCGTGGGCCGGGACCGACACCATCAGGATGTGGGCGGGGTGGGCGGATCGGGTCATGGGGGCCTCCAAGGTTTCCTCACTTGAGACGAGACGGTTCGTCTCGCTGGCGCCCCTCCAGCATGATCGGGAGCCCGGCGCCGCGTCAAGACGATACGTTCCGTCTCGCCACTTCGCTTAGAATTTCCGCCATGGCCCCCAGAACCGCCCCCGACCCCGCCCGCCGCAGCGAACGCTCCCGCGCAGCCGTCCTCACCGCCGCCTCCGAACTCGTCGCCGAGGTCGGCTTCGGCAAGCTCACCATCGAGGCGATCGCCGCCCGGGCCGGCGTCGGCAAGCAGACCATCTACCGCTGGTGGCCGTCCAAGGGAGCCGTCGTCTTCGACGCCTTCCTCGCCACCAACGAGCACGAGGGCGGCCTCGACCTCCCCGACACCGGCGACCTCGCCGCCGACCTGCGGACCGTCCTGCGCCCCACCACCGACGAGCTCACCGACCCCTCCCTCGACCGCAGCTACCGCGCCGTCACCGCCGAGATCCTCAACGACCCGACCCTGTACGCCGATTACCGCACCCGCCTGCTGGACCCGCTCCTCGACGTCACCCGAGCCCGCCTGCGCAGCGCCCGCGAGGCCGGCCAACTCGCCCCGGACGCCGACCTCGACCTCGCCGTCGAACTCCTCTACGGCCCGATCCACTACCGCTGGCTCTACCGCCTCGGCCCGCTCGACCACGCCTACGCGGACCGCCTGGTCGAGGCGGTCCTGCGGGCCCTCGGCCCGCCGCCCGCCACCTGCCGCCCCTCCACCGGCCGCCCCGACGCCTGAGCCGCACCAGCACCAGCACCAGCACCAGCACCAGCACCAGCACCACGGTCGGCCCCCCACTCCCCCGCCCCGGCCTCACACCACCGGGGGCGAGGCCGCGCCCGCCAGGGCGACGGCCACCAGGGCACGCATCGCGAAGGCCGCCTGGCCGAGCGGCAGGGTGGCGTCGTCGGCGAAGAGCTCGACGAGCCAGCCGCCGGCCGGGTTCTGGCCGCCGGCGGCCACCATGCCGCGGTAGCCGGAGACGACCAGCATGGCCTCCTCGGCCGGGTCGTTGCCGGCCGCGCCGGCGCGCAGGGCGAAGGCGCCGCCGCGGACGGCGCGGCGGGTCATCGGGTAGTGGCGCAGGTCGAAGACGGCGTCCGGGGCCTCGATCTGGGCCCGCTGGGTCTCGGCGCGGGTGCTGCTGGGGCCGCGGGTCATCCGGTAGACGGCGTGCTGGGCGGTGCGCATGAGGTGGGAGCCGGGCGGGACGTAGGAGACCCACCAGCCGACGGCGTCGAGCAGCCGGGCGGAGGCCTCGGCGACGACGACGAGCTTGCCGAGGGTGTCGGCGGGGTGGACGGCCCGGGCGGCGGAGGCCTGGTCGAGGGCCGCGAGGACGGCGGTGAGCAACTGGCCCGGGTCGGCGCTGTGCGCGGCGCCCCGGAAGCGCCGCCGGTCGCCCGCCCCGGCCCGGCCGGGGCGCCCGCGTCCGTCGGCCCGGTGGTGCGGGTCGGCGGCGTCGGCGAGCAGCACGGTGGGGTCGGGCGAGAAGCCGGGGCCGTGGCTGCGCCCGGCGACGACGGGGTGGGCGGCACGGGCGGCCTTGGCCCGGTACTGGGCGGCGTCGGCGAGCCGGAAGAGCCGGTCGGGGGTGGTGACGGGGCCGATGGAGTCACCGGTGGAGGCGACGCCGCAGGCGACGCCCTCGCCCTCGGACAGGGCGAGGGCCCGGGCGCAGAGCTCCTCGGCGACGGTGACCACCTCGTCGGCCTTCTGCCCTTCGGCGAGCAGGCAGAACTCGTCGCCGCCGAGGCGGGCGGCGAGGCTGCCGGGGAGTTTGGCCGCGGCGACCGAGAGCTGGTGGGCGAACCGTTCGAGCAGCCGGTCGCCCATTTCGTGGCCGAGCTGGTCGTTGACCCGCTTGAGGCCGTTGACGTCGCAGACGACGAGCGAGACCACGGTGTTGTCCCGGTTGTGCGCCGTCAGGGCGCTCTCCAGCCGGGCGTCGACGGCCCGCCGGTTGGCGAGGCCGGTGAGCGGGTCGGAGAAGGCGAGTCTGCGCAGGTCGGCGAGGCGTTCGGTCTGGGCCAGGCCGGCCGAGATCTGGGCCGCGAGCAGGGTCGCGTAGTCGGCGTCGGCGTCGGCGAACTCGGGCGTCCCGACGCTGCGGGCCAGGTACAGCTCGCCCCAGGCCTGCCCGTGCAGGACGATCGGGGCGACCACGCAGCAGGCGCGGCCGCGCCGGCGCAGCGCCGCGGCGCGCTCCTGGCAGTACGCACCGGCGGTGGGGTGGGTGTGCCCGGCGTGCGGTTCGGTGTTCTCGGCGGTCTGCAGCCAGGCGCGCGGGAGGCGCCCGGTGGTCCAGCGCTCCTCCAGGTAGGTGACGATCTCGGGGAAGTCGGCGACGGGGTACGACTCGTCCTCGGGCAGTTCCTCCTCGCCGGGCGCGAGCTCGCCGTGGTTGACCAGGACCCGGAGCCGACCGGATTCGCGGTCCCAGACCGAGACGGCCGCCATGGTGGCCCCGAGCGCCTCGGTGGCGCGGGCGGCGGCGGCCCGGACGGCCTCCAGCGGGGTGAGCGCGCCGGCCATGTCCTGGGCCAGCTCGACCACGGACTGGAGCCGCAGGTCGGGCAGTTGGCCGGACGGCTGCGGGCCGCCGCAGTCGCAGCCGCGGTCCGTCATGATCGCCTCACTGCTCACCGGCTCGCCTCGCTCCCTGTGCTCGGTCCTGCCGGACCCCCGAACGGCGGCCGCACCCGTCCGGCCGCCTGCACCAAGACTATGGCGGTTTCGTTCGGTTATGCCCCGTTTGCCGGGGCGGACCCGCAACCGGCCGTACGGGTTTCAACCGTTCGGCACCCCAAGCATCGGGACCGGCCCCGCACCACGTCCTGGAAAAGCCCCGGGAAGGCCGGAAAGGCCCGGGAAAGGCCGGGAAGGGCACAGGAGGAGACCGGGAGGGGCGCGAGCGGGACCGGAAAGGACCCGGGAGGGGCCGAGAAGGGCCGGGAAGGGCCCGGGAGGGGCGAGGAGCCCTACTCCGGCTTCAGCCGCCGCGACAGCAGCCACGGCTCGACCAGCCCGAGCCCGCGCACCGGCCGGCGCCACATCGGCTGCAGGCGGAACCGGTGCCCGGCGTCCAGCCCCGGCACCGGCAGGCCCGAGGCGGGCATCCCGGCGGCGGCCGACAGCGCCTCGGCGAGGCCGGGACCGTCCGTGTCGGGCGGGGCGACGCTGCCGTACTGCTCCAGCGCGGCGGCGAACTCGCCGTCGATCAGCACCGCGTCCTTGGGCGCGATCGAGGTGAGCCGGCTGGCCAGGTTGACGGTGGTGCCGAAGACGTCGCCCATCCGCGAGGTGACCGTGCCGAAGGCCATGCCGACCCGCAGCGCGGGGATGGTGTCGTCCTCGGCGAGGGCCTCGATCAGGCTGAGCGCGATCTCGGCGGCGGTGACCGGGTCCTCGGAGACGTAGAGGATCTCGTCGCCGAGGGTCTTGATGACCCGGCCGCCCTGCCCGGCGATCAGGTCCGAGCAGGTGTTCTCGAAGGTCTCGACGAGTTCGCCGAGCTCCTCCTCCTCCAACCGCCGCGACAGCCGGGTGAAGCCGACCAGGTCGGCGAAGCCGACGGCGAGGCGGCCGCTGGTGATCTCGTTGTCCTCGGCGGCCTGGACCACCCGGCCGGTGACGGCGGCGAGCTGGCGGCGCCAGACGTACACCAGGAACTGTTCCAGCTCCGGCAGCAGCAGCTCGACCAGCGGGTAGGCGACGTCGGCGCGGGTCAGGCCGGGTTCGACGGCCTGGGTGAGGTTCTCCAGGAAGGTGTCCATCTGCCAGCCCGCCAGCCGGGCGGTGGTCTGGCCGGTGGAACGGGCCACCTGGATCGCCATCGACTCGCTGAGCAGGCCGGACTCGACCAGGCCGGCCAGCCGGCGCAGGGCGATCACGTCGCCGTCGGTGAGGGCCCGGGACTGGCCGATGTCGGGGAAGCCCATGGCCCGCCAGAAGCGGGTCGCCAGCTCCATCGGGACGTCGGCGGCCCGCGCGGCCTGGTACGGGGTGTAGCGGCGTGGCGCGTCCAGGATCAGGCGTTCCAGTTCGAGCGCGACCGTGGGGTCGTGGGGGCCCGATGTCGCGCCGCTGCTGCCGTCCTCTGCCACCGGTCCGTCCCCGTGCGGTCGCCGCACTTGCCTCGTGTCCTGCCTGTCCGGGCGCGCCCGCCACCCGGCGGGCAGTGGCGCGCCTCACACCGCTGCCAGGTGGAATGTTCGCACGGAATCGCGTGATCCGGGGCATCAGCCCGGGTCAAGGAGAGGTGAAGAGTGCCGTTCAGCGGGGCTCGGGGCGCACGTGGACGACGTCCCCCGCGCCGACCGCCCGGCGTGCGCCGTCGGGGGTGCGGACCACCAGGCGGCCGTCGCCGTCGATCGCCACCGCCTCGCCGACCAGCTCCCGGTCACCCGGCAGGTGCACCTTCACCTGGCGGCCGAGCGTGGTGCAGCGGTCCGTGTAGGCGCGGAGCAGTTCGCTGGCGTGCGGGTCGCCGGCGGCGGCCGTCCAGGCGCGGTACAGCTCGGCGAACTCGCGCAGCAGGGCGCGCAGCAGGGTCGACCGGTCGGTGACCCGGGCGCCGGCCAGCGTGAGCGAGGCCGCGGTGGGGACGGGCAGTTCGGGCTCGCGCAGCGAGACGTTGATGCCGAGGCCGGCGACCACGGCGCCGCCGCTCAGCTCGGTGAGGATGCCGCCGAGCTTGCGCTCCGCGCCGTCGATCTCCACCTGGAGGTCGTTGGGCCACTTCAGCCCGACCTCGGCCCCGGCGACCCGGCTCAGCGTGCTGGCGGTGGCCACCCCGACCAGGATCGGCAGCCAGCCGTACCGTTCGACCGGCACCTCCTCGGGGCGCAGCAGGACGGACAGGAACAGCCCGGAGCGGGCCGGGGCGGTCCACCGGCGTTCCAGCCGGCCGCGCCCGGAGTTCTGCACCTCGGCGACCAGCACCGCGCCCTGCGGGGCACCGGCCCGGGCGCGGGCGGCGAGGTCGCTGTTGGTGGAGCCGGTCTCGGCGACGACGTCCACCGAGGTCCAGAGCCCGTCCGGAACCACCAGGTCGCGGCGCAGCGCCGCCTCGTCCAGCGGCGGGCGGTCCAGGTCGGTCCACGGCGACGGCCCGGCGTGGCCGAAACCGCGCAGTCCACTGCGGCGGGGGGTCTCGGGTGCGGTCATGCTCCAGAACACTAGGGCCTGTCCGGCGGACACGCCCTGGACGGCGCCCGGACGCCGGGGGCGTAGGCCGCCCCATCGTCCCGCAGAACGCGCGTTGACACACTGTGTCGATGGCCATAACGCCAGGACGTGACGTCCGGCCCCGTGCGCTGGCTACGCTACCCAACGGTAGTTCGCAGCGCCGCCCTGCCCTCATGCGCGGGCCCCACTCCGGCCCGCACGCACTCGAACAGGTCGCGGCCATGGATCAGGGAGAGCCACCGGATGACCGAGGCGCCGTACGACCCCCACACCACCGCCGGCAAGCTCGCCGACCTCCGGCACAGGCTCGACGAGGCGGTGCACTCCGGCTCCGCCACGGCCGTGGAGAAGCAGCACGCCAAGGGCAAGCTGACGGCCCGCGAGCGGGTCGCGGAGCTGCTGGACGAGGACTCCTTCGTCGAGTTCGACGAGTTCGCCCGGCACCGCTCGACGAACTTCGGGCAGGAGCGGAACCGCCCGTACGGCGACGGCGTGGTGACCGGCTACGGCACCGTGGACGGCCGCCAGGTCGCCGTCTTCGCCCAGGACTTCACCGTGTTCGGCGGCTCCCTGGGCGAGGTGTTCGGCGAGAAGATCGTCAAGGTGATGGACTTCGCGCTGAAGACCGGCTGCCCGGTCATCGGCATCAACGACTCCGGCGGCGCCCGGATCCAGGAGGGCGTGGTCTCGCTCGGCCTGTACGGCGAGATCTTCCGCCGCAACGTGCACGCCTCGGGCGTGATCCCGCAGATCTCGCTGATCATGGGCCCCTGCGCGGGCGGCGCGGTGTACTCCCCCGCGATCACCGACTTCGTGGTGATGGCCGACCGGACCTCGCACATGTTCATCACCGGCCCGGACGTGATCAAGACCGTGACCGGCGAGGACGTCGGCATGGAGGAGCTGGGCGGCGCCCGCACCCACAACAGCAAGTCCGGCAACGCGCACTACCTGGCCACCGACGAGAAGGAGGCCGTCGAGTACGTCAAGAGCCTGCTCTCGTACCTGCCCTCCAACAACCTCTCCGACCCGCCGTCGTACCCCGAGCAGGCGGACCTCACCGTCACCGACGAGGACCTCGAACTCGACGCCATCGTGCCGGACTCGGCGAACCAGCCGTACGACATGCGCAAGGTGATCGAGCACATCGTCGACGACGGCGAGTTCCTGGAGACCCAGCCGCTGTACGCGGGCAACATCATCACCGGCTTCGGCCGGGTCGAGGGCCAGTCGGTCGGCATCGTCGGCAACCAGCCGATGGACCTGGCCGGCTGCCTGGACATCAACGCCAGCGAGAAGGCCGCCCGCTTCATCCGGACCTGCGACTCCTTCAACATCCCGGTGCTGACCTTCGTCGACGTGCCCGGCTTCCTGCCCGGCACCGAGCAGGAGTGGGACGGCATCATCCGCCGCGGCGCCAAGCTGATCTACGCGTACGCCGAGGCGACCGTCCCGCTGATCACCGTGATCACCCGCAAGGCCTTCGGCGGCGCGTACGACGTCATGGGCTCCAAGCACCTGGGCGCCGACCTCAACCTGGCCTGGCCGACCGCGCAGATCGCGGTGATGGGCGCGCAGGGCGCGGTCAACATCCTGCACCGGCGGGAGATCGCCGAGGCCGGGGCGGCGGGCGGTGCCGAGCAGAAGCGGGCCGAGCTGATCGCCTCGTACGAGGACACCCTGCTGAACCCGTACCTGGCGGCCGAGCGCGGCTACGTGGACGCGGTGATCCCGCCGAGCGAGACCCGCCGGCACATCGTCCGGGGTCTGCGGGCGCTGCGCGGCAAGCGCGAGGTGCTGCCGCCGAAGAAGCACGGCAACATCCCCCTGTAGGCCCCCGTCGGGAGAGAATGAGCCATGGCCCCGATCCACGTGCTGCACGGGCAGCCGACCCCCGAGGAGCTCGCCGCCGTCCTGGCGGTGGTCCAGGCCCGGGCCGCCGCCGCGCAGGCCGCCGCCGAGGCGGCGCGCCTCGCCGGTGCCGGCCCGGCCGCTCCCTGGAACGACCGCTCCCGCCTGTTCCGCCAGGAGATCCACCCGGGCGTCAACGCCTGGCGGACGTCCGGCTGGGCGAGCTGAGAAAGCAGGTGCGGAGTGGGAAGTCGGCCCGTCCGACTTCCCACTCCGCACCCGCCCACTCCGCACCCGTTCCGGTCCGTCCGCCCGGATTGCCCGAAAGCTGAGTACGGATACTCAGGCGCCCCGGGCCGGGCCCGGCGCACCCTGGACGTGTGCTCTGGTCAGACCCCCGTGACGAGCCCTCCCCGGAGGCCCGCCGGATGATGGAGCGGCTGCACCGGGCCGGCCGGGTGCTCGCCGCCCTCGCGATGGTGGCCGCCGTCCTCCTCCTGCTATGACCGTCGTTCACCCGAACGGCGGATATCGGCACCCCCTACCCTGGTGGGCATGACCGACCAGCGCACCCTCGTCCTCGCCTCCGCCTCCCCCGCCCGCCTCGGGCTGCTGCGCCAGGCGGGCCTCGCCCCGCGCGTGGTGGTCAGCGGCGTGGACGAGGACGCGATCAGCGCCGCCACCCCGGGCGAGCTCGCCCTGGTGCTGGCCGAGGCCAAGGCCAAGGCCGTCGCCGCCGAACTGACCGGCGGCGAGCTGGTGATCGGCTGCGACTCCGTCCTGGAACTGGACGGCCGGGCCCTCGGCAAGCCCGCCGACGCCACCGAGGCGCTCGCCCGCTGGCAGTCGATGCGCGGCCGGGCCGGGGTGCTGCGCACCGGCCACTGCGTGATCGACACCGAGACCGGCCGGCAGTCCTCGGCGACCGCGTCCACCACGGTCCGCTTCGGCACCCCGGACGACGCCGAGATCGCCGCCTACGTGGCCTCCGGCGAACCCCTGCACGTCGCCGGGGCGTTCACCCTGGACGGGCGCTCGGCGCCGTTCATCGAGGGCATCGACGGCGACCCGGGCAACGTCATCGGCCTCTCGCTGCCGCTGCTGCGCACCCTGCTCGCCGACCTGGACGTCCGGCTGGTCGACCTCTGGGCCTGACGGCCGGGCCGAGGCCCTGCGCCGAGCGGCCCGCCGGGCCGGGCAGTTCCGCCGCCCATGGCCCCGGCACCGCCCCACCGCTAGGCTCTCCGTTCCGGACGGGGCCGGACGGGGCCGGACGGGGAGGGAACGCGGCGATGACCGACAGCGTGCTCAACGTGGTGCTGGGGCTGGTGGCCAGCGCCATCAGCGCCGCGCTCGGCTGGCTCGCACAGGCCCTGCGCCGGCGCCGCCGGGTGGAGCGGGTGCGGGAGTTCTTCGGACTGCCGACCGGCAGCGAGTGCCTGATCGTGGTGCCCCGCAGCATCGGGACGGGCTCGCACGCCCACACCGTGACCCGCCGGGACGCCTACGCGCTGATGTGGCTCGCCGGGCTGGTCGAGGAGTGCGGGGCCCGGCCGGAGCTGGTCGCGCACGACGCGGCGAACCGGGGCCTGGGCGTCAAGACCGAGCTCTGCCTGGGCGGACCGGTCAGCAACGAACGGATGGCCGCCCACCTGACCTGGGGCCTGCCGGGCGCGCTGGTCACCTCCGGGCCGGGCCCGGGCAGCAACGTGATCGTGGTGGGCGAGCGCGACTTCACCGCCGACCAGGACCAGGTGCACGCCCTGCTGGCCCGGATCGCCACGCCGGACGGCGGGCGCCCGGTCTTCCTGATCTCCGGCCAGACCGGCACCGCCAACCAGGCGGGCGTCCGGTACCTGGTCGCCCACCACCGCGAACTCGCCCGCCGGTACGGCCGCAACGGCACCTTCGCGCTCGTCCTGCGGGTGGTCAACCCGGAGGCGTACGGGCCGGACATGGTGGAGGTCGCGGCCGACGTCACGGCCGAGGCGGTGCAGCGCCCCGCCGCCCGTTCCACCGTCGTTTGAGCCGGCCGCGCGAGAGTGTGTCCGATGCCACCGGGGCGCCGTACCACCGCCCGGTCACCCGCTGTGGATCCGGCCGGTTCGACCGCACCGGCCGCGACCTGCGGCGTCACCGGACGGGCGGTCGACGGGCCCCGGAAATTCATCACCGTCCGTGTGGGATAGTTCACAACCTGGGGCTACTCGCCGGTACCGCCCAGGAATCCATAAACTCGACCAGGTTCAAGAAGGGAGCCACAGTGCGCAAGGTGCTCATCGCCAACCGCGGGGAAATCGCCGTCCGCGTCGCCCGGGCCTGCTCGGACGCCGGTATCGCCAGCGTCGCCGTCTACGCCGAGCCGGACCGGGATGCGCTGCACGTCCGCGCGGCCGACGAGGCTTACGCGCTGGGTGGAGACACCCCCGGCACCAGTTACCTGGACATCGCCAAGGTCCTGAAGGCCGCCGCGGACTCCGGGGCCGACGCCGTCCACCCCGGCTACGGGTTCCTGTCGGAGAACGCCGACTTCGCCCAGGCCGTCCTCGACGCGGGGCTGACCTGGATCGGCCCGCCCCCGCAGGCCATCCGCGACCTCGGTGACAAGGTCACGGCCCGGCACGTGGCGCAGCGCGCCGGCGCGCCGCTGGTCGCCGGCACCCCGAACCCGGTCACGGGTGCCGACGAGGTGGTCGCGTTCGCCCGGGAGCACGGCCTTCCGGTCGCCATCAAGGCGGCCTTCGGCGGCGGCGGCCGCGGCCTCAAGGTCGCCCGCACGCTGGAGGAGATCCCGGAGCTGTACGAGTCCGCGGTGCGCGAGGCCGTCGCCGCCTTCGGCCGCGGCGAGTGCTTCGTCGAGCGCTACCTGGACAACCCGCGGCACGTGGAGACCCAGTGCCTCGCGGACAAGCACGGCAACGTGGTGGTCGTCTCCACCCGTGACTGCTCGCTGCAGCGCCGGCACCAGAAGCTGGTCGAGGAGGCGCCCGCGCCGTTCCTGACCGCCGAGCAGAACGCCGAGCTGTACCGGGCGTCCAAGGCCATCCTGAAGGAGGCCGGCTACCAGGGCGCCGGGACCTGCGAGTTCCTGGTCGCGCTGGACGGCACGATCTCCTTCCTGGAGGTCAACACCCGGCTCCAGGTCGAGCACCCGGTCACCGAGGAGGTCACCGGCCTCGACCTGGTCCGCGAGATGTTCCGGATCGCCGACGGCGAGGAACTGGGCTACGGCGACCCCGAGGTGCGCGGCCACTCGTTCGAGTTCCGCATCAACGGCGAGGACCCGGGCCGGGGCTTCCTGCCCGCGCCCGGCACCGTGACGCTGTTCGCGCCGCCGTCCGGCCCGGGCGTCCGGCTGGACTCCGGCGTGGAGACCGGCTCGGTCATCGGCCCGGCCTGGGACTCCCTGCTGGCCAAGCTGATCGTCTCCGGCCGGGACCGCAAGCAGGCCCTGGAGCGGGCCCGCCGCGCGCTGAGCGAGTTCAAGGTGGAGGGCATGGCCACCGCCATCCCGTTCCACCAGGCGGTCGTCACCGACCCGGCGTTCGCGCCCGAGGTGCACGGCGGCGAGGGCCCGTTCACGATCTACACCCGGTGGATCGAGACCGAGTTCGACAACACCATCCCGCCGTTCACGGGCGCGGCCGGCGACGGCGAGGAGGCCGAGGGCCGGGAGACCGTCGTGGTCGAGGTCGGCGGCAAGCGGATCGAGGTCTCGCTGCCGTCCTCGCTGGGCGTCTCGGCGGCCCCGGCGGCCGGTGCGGCGGGTGCCCCGAAGGCCAAGCGCCGGGTGGGCGCCAAGAAGGCCGGTTCGGCCGTCAGCGGCGACACCCTGGCCTCGCCGATGCAGGGCACCATCGTCAAGGTCGCCGTCGAGGAGGGCCAGGTCGTCGCCGAGGGCGAGCTGATCGTGGTCCTGGAGGCGATGAAGATGGAGCAGCCGCTGAACGCGCACAAGGCGGGCACCGTCGTCGGCCTCAAGGCCGAGGTCGGCGCGAGCGTCAGCAGCGGCGCCGCGCTGTGCGAGATCAAGGACTGACCCGCTCCCTGGAGCACCGGCCGGCCCGTACCCCCTCGGGGGGGTGCGGGCCGACCGCGTTCGCGCGGCCGTACGGGCGCTCAGCGCCCGCGCGGGATGCCCAGTTCGGCCAGCCGGACCGGCATGCCGCCCGGCCCCGCCGGGCCGCCGTGCGCGCCCGGACGGCGCTGGCCGGGCAGCGGGGCGCCGCCGGGGGGCGGGGCGGCCCGGCGCGGCAGCGGGCCGGGCTGGGTCTGGTGGACGGGCCCGCTGCCGGTGCCGTGCACCGGAGCGTCCCCGGTGGGGGCGGCGCCGAGCGGCGCCAGGTCGATCTGCACCCCGCAGTCGGCGAGCGCGTCGAGCTCCCGGGCGGTGGCGTCGTCCGCCGTCGCCTGCTCGTCCGTGACCAGCCGGGTGATGGTCTCGGTGGGCACCGTCTGGAACATGGTGTCCGCGCCGAGCTTGGTGTGGTCGGCGAGGACGATGACCTCGGTGGCCGACTGCACCAGCGCCCGGTCCACGCTCGCGGACAGCATGTTGGTGGTGGACAGGCCCCGCTCGGCGGTCAGCCCGCTGCCGGAGATGAAGGCCTTGGAGACCCTCAGCCCGTGCAGGGACTGCTCGGCACCGCTGCCGACCAGCGCGTAGTTGGAGCCCCGCAGGGTGCCGCCGGTCATCACCACCTCCACCCGGTTGGCGTGCGCCAGCGCCTGGGCGACCAGCAGCGAGTTGGTGACCACGGTGAGGCCGGGCACCCTGGCCAGCCTGCGGGCCAGCTCCTGGGCGGTGGTGCCGGCGCCGACCACCACCGCGTCCCCCTCCTCCACCAGGCCGGCGGCGAGGTCCGCGATGGCGCTCTTCTCCGCTGCGGAGAGGTGGGTCTTCTGCGGGTAGCCGGGTTCGCGGCTGAAGCCGCCGGGGAGCACCGCGCCGCCGTGCCGGCGGTCGAGGAGCCCTTCTGCCTCCAGTGCCCGTACGTCGCGGCGCACGGTCACTTCGGAGGTCTGGACGACGCGGGCCAACTCCCGGAGCGAGACCGCTCCGTTGGCGCGCACCATTTCGAGGATCAACTGGCGACGTTCTGCTGCAAACACAGAACCGACGGTAACGTGCGTGACCGTCTGCTTTCAGGCGTTTGCAGCTAGTAGCTGGAATTGCTCACGCAAGAGCGGCGCGTGACCGTACAATACGCGCCGCCAGCAGCCCGGGGCTGCGCCCGCCGTCCGGGTGACGATCACTCCTGCGCAAAGGGCGGCCGCCGATCGGCAGCCGCCCTCAACTGTGCGCCGGACGCTCAGGATTCGCCCTCGACCCGCTTGCGGATGTGCAGCTGCCGGGCGGCCTCGGCGGTCGAGCCGGAGACCGACGGGTAGACGGTGAAGGCGCTGGCCACCTGTTCGACGGTCAGATTGGCGTCCACCGCGAGCGCGATCGGGTGGATCAGCTCGCTGGCCCGCGGGGCGACGACCACGCCGCCCACCACGATGCCGGTGCCCGGACGGCAGAACAGCTTCACGAAGCCGTCCCGGATGCCCTGCATCTTCGCCCGCGGATTGCCGCGCAGCGGCAGCTTGACCACGACCGCGTCCATCTTGCCGCACTCCACGTCGGCCGCGGTGTAGCCGACGGTGGCGATCTCCGGGTCGGTGAAGACGTTGGAGGCGACGGTCTTCAGGTTCAGCGGCTGCACCGCGTCGCCGAGCGCGTGGTACATCGCGATCCGGCCCTGCATGGCCGCCACCGAGGCGAGCATGAAGACGCCGGTGCAGTCGCCGGCCGCGTAGACGCCCGGGGCGCTGGTGCGGGAGACCCGGTCGACCTGGATCTGGCCCCAGTCGTTGAGCTTGACCCCGGCCTCCTCCAGGCCCATCTCCGCGGTGTTGGGGATCGAGCCGACCGCCATCAGGCAGTGCGTGCCCTCGATCACCTTGCCGTCGGCGAGGGCCACCTCGACCCGGTCGCCGATCCGCTTGACGCTCTCGGCGCGCGAGCGGCCCATCACGTTCATGCCACGGCGGCGGAAGACGTCCTCCAGCACCTCGGCGGCGTCCGGGTCCTCGCCCGGCAGCACCCGGTCGCGGCTGGAGACCAGGGTGACCTTGGAGCCGAGCGCCTGGTAGGCACCCGCGAACTCGGCGCCGGTCACACCGGAGCCGACCACGATCAACTCGCGGGGCAGCTCCTCCAGGTCGTACACCTGGGTCCAGGTGAGGACCCGCTCGCCGTCCGGCTGGGCGTCCGGCAGCTCGCGGGGGTGGGCGCCGGTGGCGATCAGCACCGCGTCGGCGCGCACCGACTGGACGGTGCCGTCCGGCGCGTCCACCAGCACCTCGCGGGAGCCGTCCACCGCCTGCCCGCCGCCGCCGAGCCGGCCGCGGCCGCGCAGCACGGTGACCCCGGCCCGGGTGACCGACTGGGTGATGTCGTGGGACTGCGCGATCGCCAGTCGCTTCACGCGGCGGTTGACCTTGCCCAGGTCCACGCCGATGACCTTGGCCGCGTCCGCGGCCTCGTCCTGCGCGACGGTGATGCCCAGCTCCTCGTACGAGCTGTCGAAGGTGGTCATCACCTCCGCGGTCGCGATCAGGGTCTTCGACGGCACGCAGTCGGTGAGCACCGCCGATCCGCCCAGACCGTCGCGGTCGACGACGGTCACCTCCGCGCCGAGCTGTGCGGCCACCAGCGCAGCCTCGTAGCCGCCGGGTCCGCCACCGATGATCACGATCCGAGTCACGTGCACCATTGTCCCGCACGCCGGGAGCGGCGCCACGCCGGGGTCCGGGCTCCTGTGCGGTCGCCCAGTCGCCACGGGCCGTCCACCCGCCGGGCTAGTCTTCCCCCCATGCCCCTCTACGCCGCGTATGCCACCAACCTCGATGCACGGCAGATGACCCGCCGCGCCCCGCACTCACCACTGCGCGGCACCGGGTGGCTGGACGGCTGGCGGCTCACCTTCGGCGGCGAACAGCTCGGCTGGGAGGGCTCGTTGGCCACCGTCGTCGAGGACGGGAAGGACCAGGTCTTCGTCTCGCTGTACGACGTCGCGCCGATGGACGAGGAGGGCCTGGACCGCTGGGAGGGCGTCCAGCTCGGCATCTACCGCAAGATCAAACTGCGCGCGCAGACCCTGGACGGCGACACCCCGGTCTGGACGTACGTGCTCAACGACTACGAGGGCGGCCTGCCCGCAGCCCGCTACCTCGGCCTGATCGCCGACGCCGCGGAGAGCGCCGGCGCCCCGCACGACTACGTGATGGACCTGCGCCGCCGCCCCTGCTAGGGCGTGTCCGGCCCCGGCCCGCCGCTCAGGACGCGGGCACCGGCGTGCCCGCCGCGGCCCAGCCGCGGGCCGTCTCCGCCAGCACCCCGGCCACCACCGCGCGGCGGGCCGGCTCGGTGCGCAGCCCGTTCCCCAGCTCGACGTGCAGCCACGGCACGCCGAGCCCGGCCGCGAACCGGCCCTCGACGTTGGTGGTGCCCCCGAGCTGCCCGCACTTCTCCCGCCAGGCCCGGCAGACCGCGTACCCGGCCCGCCCCAGCCCGGCGGCGGTCAGCTCGGCGGCCGGCCCCGGCTGGCCGGCGCCGCTAGAGACCACCGCGTCCTGCCCGGGCAGGCTGCCCTCGTCGAAGCCGTGCACCTGGATGCCGGGCAGGCCGCGCCCGGTGAGCGCCTCGACCACCGCCGCGAAGACCGTGTCGGCGCGGTGGGCGACGTCCGAGGCACCGTCCGCGCCGGCCCGGCGGTGCGCCCCGGCGAGCACCAGCACCCCGCCCGGCGCGGCCCGGAAGAGGTCCACCCCGAGCGCCTCGGTGCGGGCGTCCGAGACCGGGTGGGGCACCTGCACGGTCCAGCCCGCCCGGGCCGAGAGGTCCAGGTAGACCCGGCCCCAGCCGCGGCCCCCGGGGTCCGTGCCGTCAGTGTCCGTGCCGTCGGCGATCTCCGCCACCCGGCGACCGGTCGCCGCCTCGGTGAACTCGGTGAGCCGGTAGCCGGCCCGCGCCAGCGCGCGCCCGGCCTGCTCGGCCTGCCCGTCCAGCGCGCCGAGCACGCCGTCGGCGATCGCCCGGCGCTGTCCGGCGTCCGGCACGGTGTACGGGCCGCCCGGGGTGAACCCGGCGGTGTACCCGTCGACCAGGGCCGCCAGGTCCACCGGGGCGGGCCCGGTCGGTCCGCTCCGGCCCGTCGCCGCGCCCGTCGCCGCCGCCGGCCGCTCGGCGGAGCCGCGCGCGGCCAGGGTCAGCACCGCCGCGAGCACCGCCAGCACCAGCAGCACCGCCGCCGACAGCAGCAGCGGGCGTCGCGAACCCCGAGTCTCCATGGCCGTCGAACCTACCGTGCCGCCCACCGCGGGCCGCCGGGGGCCGCCGGGGCCCCCGGTGGCCATGATCCACACCGGGCCGACGGAAAGAGATCCCGAAGCGACACCCGATGGACACCGGAACGTGACAACTTTTCCGAATCCCCTTCGTACGCTGTTCCGGCTTGACCAACTCTTGATCAGCGCTTGACCGAGAAGGCCGGCGGACCTTCCCGGGGACAGGTACGCCGCGCCTCGGAGGAGAACGAGGCCCCCGTGAGCACGGCACCCACCCCGCCGCGGCAGCACCGCTATCGCCGCCGGGCCGACATGCCGCTGCTGGGAGGCATCCGCCCGCCCATCGCGCTGCTGCTGGTGCTGCTGCTCGCCGTCGCCACCATCACCGCGCTCGCCGTCGGCGGGCTGCGCGTCGACGACACCCCGCAGGCCGTCCGGGAGTCCCACCAGTACGCCGCCGAGGACACCGCGGCCTCGCTGCGCGCCGGACTGCACGAGAGCGCCACCGACCTGCGCCGGGCCGCCGCCCGCTACGACGCCGCGCCCGCCGAGCCGGCCGCGGTGCTGTCCGCGCTCGGCCAGGCGTACCACAAGTGGCGCGGCACGGCGGTGGTCCGCCCCGACACCGGCCGGCTGCTCGCCGCCCGCGGCGAGACCGTGCCGCTGGCCGGCCTCGACCTCAGCCGGGTCACCGACACCGCGCCCGCGCCCGTCCTGGTGCCCTCCGCCACCGGCACCCGGCTGCTCACCTTCGCCCTGGTCACCACCAAGACCGACGGCCGCGCCCTGCTGGTCGCCTCCGACAACCTGCGGCTGCCCGGCATCGCGACCCGCAAGGAGCAGACCATCCAGGTCCTCGACGCCGCCGGCGCCGTCCTGGACAGCACCGGTGCCGAACTCGGCGCCGAGGCCGACCGCGCCGTGGTCACCGGCGCCCGGGAGCGCGCCGCCCGCGAACGCCCGGCCCCCGGCGGGACGGCCTCCGGCAGCCTGGCCGGCAGCCCGGACGCCAAGGGCGTGCGCCGGGTCGCCGGCTACGCCGCCGTCGGCACCCCGGGCGGACACGACCCGGCCGCACCTCTCGGCCTGACCGTGGTCTCCACCAGCACCGTCGACGGCAAGCCCGGCAGCCTGCGCCACCCCGCGCTCGGCCTGGCCGCCGCCGGCGCGCTGCTCGCCCTGGCCCTGCTGCTGGCGTGGTACCTGATCCGCAGCCTCCAGCGACCGCTGCTGCGGCTGTTCCTGGAGTCCCGCCGCCTCACCCGCGGCGAACGGCTCGACCAGCCCGTCCGCGGCCCGAAGCGCGGCGAGGCCGGCCGGATCGCCCGCGCCCTGGAGGAGCTGCGGCGGCAACTCCTCGACCCGGCCCGCCCGCCGGCCCCCGCCGCGTCGAAGCGCCGCCCCGGCACCGCGCTGCCGCTGGCGCTGTGCGCCGTCCTGGTGCTCGGCTGGTCCGGCCCGCTGCTGTTCCTGGGCGGCAACGACCCGACCGTACGGGTCCCCACCCAGGTGGTGGCGGGCCAGCGCGACCGCACCGACACCGCCGCCGACCGGATCCGCCAGGCCCTCAACGAGGGCTACGCGGACCTGCGTTCGCTCGCCCCCGAACTCGCCGGCGCCTCCGTCGGCAAGGCCGACACCCTGCTGCGCGCGACCCTCGCCGAGCACGACCGCTACCGCGCGCTGTACGTCCTCGGCGGGAACGGCGAGGTCCTCGCGCACGCCGGCGACACCCCGCACCGCACCGGCCCCGAGGCCCTCGGCGCGAGCGGCGTGCTGCTGCTCAACAGCTCCGGCCGGGAGCCCCGGATCGCCGCCCGCGCGGCCCTCACCGCCGCCCCCGCCGACGCCGAGGCGGAGGGCGCCGCCGAGCCGCCGGGGCCGGTGCTGGTCGGCGAGTTCAAGACCGACTTCCTCAGCGGGCTGCTGGTCCGCCCCGGCCTCGGCCGGGTCTGGCTGGTCGACGACCGGCAGCGGGTGCTCGCCGCCAACGAGGGCTACAGCTCCTTCGGCGACCTGCCCGAGGGCCGGGCCAGGGCCCTGCTGACCCAGGCGAAGAAGTCGGCCGCCGCCGACGTGCTGCGCGACGGCGGCGACCCCTCGCTGCTCGCCGCCGCCCCGCTCGGCGGCAACGGCAGCGTGGCCAAGCTGGGCTGGTCGGTGGTCACCGCCCACCCGGTGGCCTGGCTGCACCTGGACCAGAACCGGGCCGACCGGCGGGCCGTCCTGGCCGGCATGCTCGGCCTGGCCGCGGCCGCGCTCTGCCTCGGCTGGCTGTTCATCGCGGTCGGCCTGCCACTGCGCCGGCTCGCGGCGAGCGCCGAGGCGCTGGCCGCCGGGGACCGCCGGACGGTGCTCTACCCCGTCCACCACGACGAGGTCGGCGGCGTCGCCCGGAGCCTGGAGCTGATCCGCCAGGAGCTGGTCCGCCAGGAACCGGCCCGCCCCCGCCGTACCACCGCCCCCGCGCCCGCGCCGGCCTCCGTGCCCGCGCGGGCCCGCTGAGCCCCGCCCGAAGGACCTCTCCCGTGCTCTTCCTCTACGTCGTGCTGCTGGTGTGCTGCACCGTGCTGCTGGTGGCCGGCATCGTCGAGCAGCGCCGGCACTTCGCCGCGCTGGAACAGATCCCGACCCGGGTGCTGGTCAACGGCATCCGCGGCAAGAGCTCGATCACCCGGCTCTGCGCGGGCGCGCTGCGCGGCGGCGGGCTGGTGACGGTCGCCAAGACCACCGGCACGGCGGCCCGGTTCATCCACCCGGACGCCACCGAGGAGCCGGTCTACCGCAAGTTCGGCATCGCCAACGTGGTCGAGCAGATCGGCATCGTCCGCCGCGCCGCCACCTACCGGCCGGACGCCCTGGTGATCGAGTGCATGGCCGTCATGCCGGCGCTCCAGGAGGTCAACCAGACCAAGCTGATCCGCTCCACCATCGGCGTGCTGTGCAACGTCCGCGAGGACCACCTCGCGGAGATGGGCCCGACCCTGGACGACGTCGCCCGGTCGCTGTCCCGCTCGATGCCGGTCGGCGGGGTGTGCGTCACCGCCGAGCGGGAGCGCGTGCACCTCCTGCGCGCGGAGGCGGCCCGGCGGAACTGCGAACTGATCGTGGTGGACCCGGAGTCGGTCACCGACGAGGAGCTGCGCGGGTTCAGCTGGTTCACCTTCAAGGAGAACGTGGCGATCGCCCTGGCCGTCGCCGAACTCCTCGGCGTGGAGCGGCGGACCGCGCTGCGGGGCATGTGGGCGGCCCCGCCGGACCCGGGCGTGCTGTCGGTCGAGCGCTACCGCACCGAGGACGGCAAGCGGCTGCGCTTCGCCAACGTCTTCGCCGCCAACGACCCCGAGTCCACGCTGATGAACGTCCGCCAGCTGGAGGGCCTGGGCGCGATCCACCGCCCGCTCAACGTGGTGGTCAACTGCCGCCCGGACCGGGTGGAGCGCAACGGCCAGATGGGCCAGATCGTGCCCGACCTCGCCCCGGACGCCGTGTTCCTGATCGGCCACCCCACCAGGAGCGCCCGGGACGGCATCCCGGCCGGGTGGTCCGGCCGGGTGGTCGACCTCGGCGGCGACAAGCGCGACCCGGCCCGGCTCACCGCCGAGCTGCTGGCCGAACTCGGGCCGGACTCCTCGCTGGTGGCCGTCGGCAACATCCACGGCCAGGGCGAACTGTTCCTGGAGGAGCTGGCCCGGCTCGCCCCCGACGAGGCCCCGGACGCACCCGACGCACCCGCACTCCCGTACCACGAGCCCGAACCGCTCTACCCCGAACCGGTGCACCCCGAACCGGTGCACCCCGAACCGCTCTACCCCGAGCCGGTGTACGACGCCGCGTACCGGACCGTCCACCGCCCCGAACCGATCCCCGACTCCTGGTTCGATCCCCACCACCGCACCCCCCACCACGGAGACCAGCAGTGATCCCCACCGAGCTCACCCCCGAGATCGCCGCCATCGGCATCGCGCTCGGCCTGGTCTTCTCGCTCGTCTGCTACCTGACCACCAACCTCTCCCCCGGCGGCATGATCACCCCCGGCTGGCTGGCCCTCACCCTGGTCGAGGACCTCCAGCGGGTGGCCATCGTGATCGGCGTGACGGTCCTGACCTACCTCGCCACCCGGGTGGTCCAGAAGCTGGTGATCCTCTACGGCAAGCGGCTGTTCGCCGCCGTGGTGCTGATCGGCGTGCTGTTGCAGGCCACCGTGATGCTGGTCCTCCAGCGCGAACTGCCCACCCTCTACGCCAACCAGACGCTCGGTTTCATCGTCCCCGGCCTGATCGCCTACCAGCTGGTCCGCCAGCCCCGGGCGGCCACCCTGATGGCCACCAGCACGGTGACGCTCGCCAACTACGTGGTGCTCACCGCCGGCGTCCTGCTCGGCGCCCTGCCCGGCACCTGATCCCCCCTCGCCCCGGAATCCCCGGAAGCCCTAGAAGTCCTGGAAGCCCCGATGCCCGTCACCCGCAAGTCCCTGCTCAGCGGCGGCCTCGCCGTGGCCCTGCTGGCCGCCAGCGGCTACCTCACCGTCCAGCTGCGCGACCGCGACCGGCCGTCGGACCAGGGCGGCGGCGCGCCACTGATCACCACCGCCGCCGCGCCGAGCACCGCCCGGGACGCCGTCGCCGAGTACCGCTACGAGCGGCTGAGCGGCCCCGACCGCACGGTGGTCCGGGACGCCCGCGGCGGCGTGGTCGCCACCCTGACCGACAGCGCCCGCACCGCCGTCCTGGCCGGCCCGAGCCGCACCTTCGCCGAGCCGGGCACCACCACGGCCACCGTGGTCACCGACACCTGGGTCCGGCTGATGCCGCAGCCGTGGCGGCCGGGCGCCGAGCAGGAGGGCTGGTTCCGCACCTGGTTCCAGCAGTCGCTCGGCTCCACGGCGGACGACGTGCTGGCGGTGGCCACCCAGTACCTGGCCGGCACGGCGCCCGAGAAGGACGCCAAGGGCGTGCGGTTCAAGGGCGACGCCTCCTTCGGCCCGCTCAACCCGAACGGTTCGGTGGGCAACGACCTGCGGCTGGAGCAGACCGACTTCCTCGACTACCTCGGCGTTCCGTACACGTTCGCCGACAAGGTGGCCAAGCAGCCCGACAAGGCCCGGTACGGCGCCTTCGACTGCTCCGGGTACGTCCGGATGGTCTACGGCTACCGCTCCGGTTACCCGCTGCTCTCCAAGGACGTGGCCGGCCCCGGCCTGCCGCGCAGCGCCAACGGCCTGGCCAGGGTCGGCCCGGGCGTCCCGGTGCTGCCGCTGACCACCGCGCCGGGCTCCGACACCACCCTGCGACCGGCCTCGATCGACCCGCTCCAGCCCGGCGACCTGGTGTTCTTCGAGATCGACGCCCGCACCGGCGCCCGGCTCGACCACACCGGCATCTACCTGGGCCTGGACACCGACGGCCACCCCCGGTACATCTCCAGCCGCGAGGAGGCGGACGGCCCGACCTTCGGCGACAAGGGCGGCACCGCGCGGCTGGACGACAACGGCCTGTACGCGAAGGGACTGCGCAGCGCGAAACGGCTCTGAACCCGGGCCCGGATTCCGGTGCGCACCGACCGTGCACCGACCGTGCACCGACGTGCGCACGGGCTGTGCGTACGGACTGTGCGTACCGACGAACGGCGTCACCCGAAAAGCGCCACCGAGCTGTGCTTTCGGGTCAACCGGGTAACGATCCGGCATGCCGCGCCGGATTTTCTACGCGCGTAGTCGAATCCCGTCTATCCTCGGAGCCGTGAACGCATCCCCTCAGTCGGTCGTCTCCGCCGACCCCTACGCCGCCGCCCAGGCCGCCGCCGAGCGCCTGCGCGAGCTGACCGGTGCCGAGCGGCACGACGTCGCCCTGGTGATGGGCTCCGGCTGGGTGCCGGCCGCCGACGCCCTGGGCGAGACCGTGGCCGAGTTCCCGGTCACCGAGCTCCCGGGCTTCCCCGCCCCCGCCGTCGCCGGCCACGCCGGCAAGATCCGCTCGGTGAAGATCGGCGACAAGCGCGCCCTGATCTTCCTCGGCCGCAACCACTACTACGAGGGCCACGGCGTGGCCACCGTCGTCCACGGCGTGCGCACCGCCGCCGCGGCCGGCTGCGGCATCATCGTGCTGACCAACGGCTGCGGCGGTCTGCGCGAGGGCTGGGTCCCCGGCCAGCCGGTCCTGATCAGCGACCACATCAACCTGACGGCGGACTCGCCGATCGTCGGCGCGAACTTCGTCGACCTCACCGACCTGTACTCCAAGCGCCTGCGCACGCTCTGCCGCGAGGTGGACCCGAGCCTGGACGAGGCCGTCTACGTCCAGTTCCGCGGCCCGCACTACGAGACCCCGGCCGAGGTCAACATGGCCCGGGTGATCGGCGGCGAGCTGGTCGGCATGTCCACCACCCTGGAGGCCATCGCCGCCCGCGAGGCCGGCACCGAGGTGCTCGGCATCTCGCTGGTCACCAACCTGGCCGCCGGCATCACCGGCGAGCCGCTCAACCACGCCGAGGTGCTGGAGGCTGGCAAGGCCTCCGCCGAGCGCATGGGCGAGCTGCTCGCGAAGGTCCTTGAGCGGATCTGACGCGCAGCTGGAGCACAATCGTGAGCGACGGGGCCCTCGGGCGGCCGTGATCGGCTGATCACGCCCCGCGGGCCCCGTCCGCATGTGCACACCCCTTCTTTGCGGAACCCCCCGGCCGACAAACCGACGCACTTCCCGATGGAGCAGGCAGCCATGACGCAGGCAACCACCACCGACCTCCTCGCCCGGGCCCGAACCTGGCTGGCCGAGGACCCCGACCCGCAGACCCGCGAGGAGCTGAGCGCCCTGCTGGCCCGGGCCGAGGACCCGGCGGCCGAGACGGACGGCAAGCTCGCCTGGGCGGACCTCGCCGAGCGCTTCTCCGACCGGCTCCAGTTCGGCACCGCCGGCCTGCGCGGCGAACTGGGCGCGGGCCCGATGCGGATGAACCGTGCCGTGGTGATCCGGGCCGCCGCCGGCCTGGTCGCCCACGTCAAGAAGGAGAACCTGGGCGACCTGGTGGTGATCGGCTACGACGCCCGCCACAAGTCCTACGACTTCGCCCGGGACACCGCCGCCGTGGTGGTCGGCGCCGGCCTGCGCGCCGCGCTGCTGCCGCGCCCGCTGCCGACCCCGGTGCTCGCCTTCGCCGTCCGCCACCTGGGCGCGGCCGCCGGCGTCACCGTGACCGCCAGCCACAACCCGCCGCAGGACAACGGCTACAAGGTCTACCTGGGCGACGGCTCGCAGATCGTCCCGCCGGCCGACGCCGGGATCGCCGCCGAGATCGACGCGATCGGCTCGCTCCACGACGTCCCGCGCGCCGAGGACGGCTGGGAGGTGCTCGGCGAGGACGTCATCGAGGCCTACCTGGCCCGGGCCGTCTCGATCGTCGACGAGCACAGCCCGCGCGACCTCGCCGTCGTCTACACCCCGATGCACGGCGTCGGCCGCGACACCCTGGTCGCCGCCTTCCGCCGGGCCGGCTTCCCGGCGCCCACCGTCGTCGCCGAGCAGGCCGAGCCCGACCCGGACTTCCCGACCGTGGCCTTCCCCAACCCGGAGGAGCCGGGGGCGATGGACCTCGCCTTCCGCACCGCCGCCTCGGTCGGCCCGGACATCGTGATCGCCAACGACCCGGACGCCGACCGCTGCGCGGTGGCCGTCCCCGCCAACGGCGACGCGGCCGGCGGCGGCACCGGCGCCGCCGGCTGGCGGATGCTCCGCGGCGACGAGGTCGGCGCGCTGCTCGGCGCGGCCCTGGTCGCCAAGAAGGCCGAGGGCGTCTTCGCCACCACCATCGTCTCCGCCACCCTGCTGGGCCGGATCGCCGAGGCCGCCGGCCTGGGCTACGCCGAGACCCTGACCGGGTTCAAGTGGATCTCCCGCGCCGACGGCCTGCGCTACGGCTACGAGGAGGCGCTCGGCTACTGCGTCGACCCGCAGGGCGTCCGGGACAAGGACGGCATCACCGCCGCCCTGCTGGTCGCCGAACTGGCCGCCACCCTCAAGACGTCCGGCCGCACCCTGACCGACCTGCTGGACGACCTGGCGCTGGAGCACGGCCTGCACGCCACCGACCAGCTGTCCGTCCGCGTGCACGACCTCTCGCTGATCGCCGACGCCATGCGCCGGCTGCGCGAGCAGCCGCCGACCCTCCTGGCCGGCCTCCGGGTCACCCGCGCCGACGACCTGTCGGCCGGCTCCGCCGACCTGCCGCCCACCGACGGCCTGCGCTACTACCTGGCCGGCGAGGCCGTCCGCTCGGCCCGCATCGTGGTCCGCCCGTCCGGCACCGAGCCCAAGCTCAAGTGCTACCTGGAGGTCGTCCTCCCGGTCGCCACCGCCGCCGACCTCACGGCCAGCCGCGAGCGGGCCGCCGGACTGCTCGACGCGATCAAGCGCGACCTGGCCGAGGCCGCGGGCATCACCGCCTGACGCCCGCCCGTACGGGAAGGGGCCCGCCGGTCGCGTACCGGCGGGCCCTTTCCGTGCTTCGGCTCAGACCGCGATCACCGTGATCAGCGCGACCAGGCCGGCCAGCGTCGGCGCGATCACCCACCAGCACCACGCCACCTCGACCGGGCCGGCCGCGTCGGGGCGGCGGGCGTTGCGCTCGGCCATCTCCTGCAACACGGTGGTCACCTGGTCGGACCAGGCGCGGGTCGGGTCGGGGGAGCCCTGCACCACCGGATTGGCCTGGCGGCCGAACACCATCCCCATCCGGGAGGCGTGCTCGGCGCCGTCGCGCTGCTGGGCCCGGGTCGCCCGCTTGCGCTGGCGCAGCGACACCGGCACCGCCCACACCTGGTACTTCTTGCCGCCGGCGAGCAGCTCGACCGAGTACCCCGCGCGCAGCGTGTCCACCGCGGCCCACGGCGCGGTGATGGTCCGCCACGGGTTGCGCACCACCAGCCGGCTGCTGTCGGCCAGCACCGCCGGGCGCAGCGTGTAGGCGATCACCGGGAAGGCGAACACCGGCACCGCCGCGAGCGAGACGTACGGCGTCTTCCCGCTCCCGTTCAGCACCGCGTCGCCGATCAGCCAGGCGGCGACGGCCAGCAGCAGCACTCCGGAGATCACACCGGGGACAGAGCGGTACACGCGGTCCGCGTAGGCGGGATCCCCGTCGGGGGCGGCGGAACCCTGGCGGGGCTTGCCGTCGGAATCGGTCATGCCGTCGATTCTGCCGCATGCCCCCCACCGAGAGGTCTCGGTCCGGCATCGAATGCCGCCCCCGAACCACCCGGTCGCCGGGCGCCGTGCGTCCCGCCCGCACGCCCCCGCCGCCGCCCTCCCGCTCCCCTCCGCCGCCCCGGAGGTCTCGGTCCGGCCACGAAAGGCGGGGCCCCTAGCGGTCGACTACGCGCGTAGATATGCTGGTCTGGTGACTATGTCCACTGTTGCAGCCAATGCCCCCGGCGTTGCGGGCAGCGGCCTTCAGGACGTTGCGGCGTCCGAGGCCTCGCTCCGCCGCTTCCTGCACGGCCTGCCCGGCGTCGACCAGGTCGGCCTTGAGGCGCGTGCCGCCACCCTCGGCACCCGCTCGATCAAGACCACCGCGAAGGCTTACGCCATCGACCTGGCGATCTCGATGATCGACCTGACCACGCTGGAAGGCGCGGACACGGTCGGCAAGGTGCGCGCCCTGTGCGCCAAGGGCAGGACCCCCGACCCGACCGACCCGACCACCCCCCGCGTCGCCGCCATCTGCGTCTACCCGGACATGGTCGCCACCGCGAAGGACGCCCTGCGGGGCACCGACATCCAGGTCGCCTCGGTGGCCACCGCCTTCCCGGCCGGCCGCGCCGCCCTCCCGGTGAAGCTCGCCGACACCGCCGACGCGGTCGCCGCGGGCGCCGACGAGATCGACATGGTGATCGACCGGGGAGCCTTCCTCTCCGGCCGCTACTACGACGTCTTCAACGAGATCGTCGCCGTCAAGGAGGCGTGCAAGCGCCCGGACGGCACCTCCGCCCACCTCAAGGTGATCTTCGAGACCGGCGAGCTGCAGACGTACGACAACGTGCGCCGCGCCTCCTGGCTGGCGATGCTGGCCGGCGCCGACTTCATCAAGACCTCCACCGGCAAGGTCGCCGTCAACGCGACCCCGCCGGTCACCCTGCTGATGCTGGAGGCGGTCCGCGACTTCAAGGCGCAGACCGGCGTCCAGGTCGGCGTGAAGCCCGCCGGTGGGATCAAGACCACCAAGGACGCCATGAAGTACCTGGTGATGGTCAACGAGACCCTCGGCGACGACTGGCTGAGCCCGCACTGGTTCCGCTTCGGCGCCTCCAGCCTGCTCAACGACCTGCTGATGCAGCGCCAGAAGCTCACCACCGGACGCTACTCCGGCCCCGACTACGTGACGGTGGACTGATCACCATGGCCAAGAAGAAGAACATCGAGGAGCCGGCGAAGGCCTCCGGCCTGTTCACCTACGCCCCGGCCCCCGAGTCCCCCGCCGCCGCGGGCGACATCGCCACCTCCTACGGCCACTTCATCGGCGGCGAGTTCGTCGACTCCTCCGGCAGCGAGGCCCTGAAGACGGTCAACCCGGCCACCGAGCAGGTGCTCGCCGAGTTCGCCCAGGGCACCGACGAGGACGTGGACCGCGCGGTCGCCGCCGCCCGCAAGGCCTTCGCCGACTGGTCGGCGCTGCCGGGCGGCGAGCGCGGCAAGTACCTGTTCCGGATCGCCCGGATCATCCAGGAGCGCAGCCGCGAGCTGGCCGTGCTGGAGTCGATCGACAACGGCAAGCCGATCCGCGAGACCCGCGACTTCGACATCCCGACCGTCGCCGCGTGGTTCTTCTACTACGCCGGCTGGGCGGACAAGCTGGACTACGCGGGCTTCGGCCCGAACCCGCGCCCGCTGGGCGTGGCCGGCCAGGTCATCCCGTGGAACTTCCCGCTGATGATGCTGGCGTGGAAGATCGCGCCCGCCCTGGCGACCGGCAACACCGTCGTCCTCAAGCCGGCCGAGACCACCCCGCTGACGGCCCTGCGCTTCGCCGAGATCTGCCGCCAGGCCGGTCTGCCGAAGGGCGTCGTCAACATCGTCACCGGCGACGGCCGCACCGGCGCCGCGCTCACCGCGCACCCGGACGTCAACAAGGTCGCCTTCACCGGCTCCACCCCGGTCGGCAAGGCGATCGCCAGGCAGCTGGCCGGCAGCCGCAAGAAGCTGTCGCTGGAGCTGGGCGGCAAGGCCGCGAACATCGTCTTCGACGACGCGCCGATCGACCAGGCGGTCGAGGGCATCGTCAACGGCATCTTCTTCAACCAGGGCCACGTCTGCTGCGCGGGCTCGCGCCTGCTGGTCCAGGAGTCGATCCAGGACGAGCTGCTGGACGCCCTGAAGCGCCGGATGTCCACCCTGCGGGTCGGCGACCCGCTGGACAAGAACACCGACATCGGCGCCATCAACTCGGCCGCCCAGCTGGCCCGGATCACCGAGCTGACCGACGCCGGCGAGGCCGAGGGCGCGGACCGCTGGTCGCCCGAGTGCGAACTCCCGGGCACCGGCTTCTGGTTCAAGCCGACCCTGTTCACCGGCGTCAGCCAGGCCCACCGGATCGCCCAGGAGGAGATCTTCGGCCCGGTCCTGTCGGTGCTGACCTTCCGCACCCCCGACGAGGCGGTCGCGAAGGCCAACAACACCCCGTACGGCCTCTCCGCCGGCATCTGGACGGAGAAGGGCTCGCGCATCCTGTGGACGGCGAGCCGGCTCAAGGCCGGCGTGGTCTGGGCCAACACCTTCAACAAGTTCGACCCGACCTCGCCGTTCGGCGGCTACAAGGAGTCGGGCTACGGCCGCGAGGGTGGCCGCCACGGTCTGGAGGCCTACCTCGATGTCTGATGTCGCAACGCGTCTTGACGTCCTCAAGACCTACAAGCTGTACGTCGGCGGGAAGTTCCCGCGCTCCGAGAGCGGGCGGGTGTACGAGGTGACGGACGCAAAGGGCGGGTGGCTCGCCAACGCTCCGCTGGGCACCCGCAAGGACGCCCGCGACGCCGTCCTGGCCGCCCGCGCGGCGGTCAAGGGCTGGGCCGGCACCACCGCGTACAACCGCGGCCAGGTGCTGTACCGGGTGGCCGAGATGCTGCAGGGCCGCCGCGAGCAGTTCGCCGCCGAGGTCTCCGCCGCCGAGGGCATCGGCCCGAAGAAGGCCGCCGCGCTGGTGGACGCCGCGATCGACCGCTGGATCTGGTACGCGGGCTGGACGGACAAGGTCGCCCAGATCGCGGGCGGCGCCAACCCGGTCGCCGGCCCCTTCTTCAACCTCTCCGCCCCGGAGCCGACCGGCGTGGTCGGGATCGTCGCCCCGCAGGCCGGGTACGGGCACTCGCTGCTCGGCCTGGTCTCGGTGATCGCCCCGGCGATCGCCACCGGCAACACGGTCGTGGTCGCGGCCGCCGCGGACGCCCCGCTGCCGGCCCTGTCGCTGGGCGAGGTGCTCGCCACCTCGGACGTCCCCGGCGGCGTGGTCAACATCATCTCGGGCAAGACCGCCGACGTCGCGCCCACCCTGGCCTCGCACCAGGACGTCAACGCGCTGGACCTCACCGGCGCGATCGCCGCCGACGGTCCCGGCGCGGCGCAGGCGCTGGAAGCGGCCGCCGCGGATACCCTGAAGAGGGTGGTCCGTCCGGAGCTGGACCCGTTCGCCCAGGACTGGACCAATGCGCCCGGTACCGACCGGCTACTCTCGTTCCTGGAGACGAAGACGGTCTGGCACCCGATGGGGATCTGACCGCCCCGTCGACCACCGAGTAACAACTCCACAGACTGGCCGTCCCCAGTGCCCTCTCCCCCCCAGGGCCCGGACGGTCATTGGACGGACCCGCGCCTCTCCCCCCCTGGCGCGGGTCCGTCGCCTTTCGGCACCGTTTCGGCGCCGTCCTCGCCGCCTTCTCGACCGCCCTCCTGGCCACCGTCCTCGCCGCCGATGATCCACGTCGCCCCCGCCGATCCACCGGGCACGCAGAAGATGTGATCCGACCGGTTTCGGCATCGGGCCCGGATGCGTCAGACTGGTGTCCCGTGAGTGACGACCCGCTGAATCCTGTGCCGACGACCCACGCCCGGGTCGTCCTGCTGTCCGGCCCCTCCGGTTCCGGGAAGTCCTCGCTCGCCGAGCGCAGCGGCCTGCCCGTCCTGCAACTGGACGACTTCTACAAGGACGGGGACGACCCCACCCTGCCGCTGCTGCCCGACGGCGCGGTCGACTGGGACTCCCCGCTCGCCTGGCACCGCGACCAGGCGGTCGCCGCGATCCGCGGCCTGTACGAGACCGGCCGCGCCGATGTCCCGGTGTACTCGATCCCGGACAACGGCCGGATCTCCACCCGCACCCTGGAGCTGGCCGGCGCCCCCGCGTTCATCGCCGAGGGCATCTTCGCCGCCGAGATCACCGCCGAGTGCGCCGCCGAGGGCCTGCTCGGCGACGCCCTGTGCCTGCGCAACGGCGCGCTCACCACGGCCTGGCGCCGACTGCGCCGGGACGTCCGGGAGAGCCGCAAATCGCTGCCGGTGCTGCTGCGCCGCGGCTGGCGGCTGATGCGCGCCGAACGGTCCATCGTCGGGCGGCAGGTCACCCTGGGCTCCCACCCGTGCGCCGGGGCGGAGGCCGAGCGCCGGATCCGCGCCGCGGCCGGGCGGCGGGCGCTGTCCTCCGTCTGAGCCGTCCTCCGTCCGGGCGGGCCGTCACCGGACGAGGGCGCGCGGCGGAACCGGGACACGAAGAACGACGGGCCCGGTGCGTCTCCCCCGCACCGGGCCCGTCGCCTTCCCCGAACGGTCGTCGGGCTCCCCGTGGTCACCGCTCCCCCGAGCCGGCGTCCACGCACGGCGACCGTCCGCTACCCGTCCCCCGACGGGAGTCCCGCTCCTTCACGCCATCCGCGTCCCGCGTTACGCGACCAGCTCGCCGAACGCCCGGACGGTGTCGCCCGACTTGTTCAGGTGCTCGTCCTCGCGCAGCCGGCGCAGCGCCCGCCAGATGCTGCTCTTGACCGTGCCGACGCTGATCCCCAGCACGCCGGCGATCTCCGGGTCGGTCTTGCCCTCGTAGTACCGCAGCACCAGCATGGTCCGCTGGTTCTCCGGCAGCTTCGCCAGTGCCTGCCAGAGCACGGTGCGCAGCTCGGTGCCGCCCATCGCGTCGGTGTCGCCGGCCGTCTCCGGCAGCTCCTCGGTCGGGTACTCGTTGACCTTGCGGCGCCGCCAGGCGGAGATGTGCAGGTTGGTCATGGTGCGGCGGAGGTACCCGCCGACCGCGGCCTTGTCGGTGATCCGGCCCCAGGCCCGGTAGGTGCTGAAGAGCGCGCTCTGCAGCAGGTCCTCGGCCTCGTAGCGGTCACCGGTGAGGTGGTACGCCGTGGCGTACAGGGAGGCACGGCGCTCACGCACGTACGCGGTGAACTCCGTGATGTGGTCCTCCGCGACGGCCGGGTGCTCCCCCTGCGCGTCTCCCCGTCCGGCCGGGTTCAGCTGCAGCAGCGTCGCCCCGGCGGCCTCGCGGCCGGCCGACTCCCCCGAGCCGACCGTCCGCAGACCGTTGCCCCGGTTCCCACCCGGAGCGTCCTTGCCCTCGACGCGGACGGGGAGGATCCCCCGCAGCGTGAGGGTGTTGCCGGAGTCGGCCGCGTTCCCCACCCGGCCGATCCCGTACAGCTCCCCCGTCCTGGCGCCGCCGCTCACCCGGCGGGCGACAGGGTTTCCACCGGTGCTGCGCGCGCACCCCCGTACGGTCACGGCACCGGAGTTCTCGTCGGTCCTGACCTCGTACCGGGTCCGCGGGGCGGTGGCTGACGAACGCGCGGTGCGGACAGCCGGGTTGGTCCGGGTCTGAAGCATGGCGTTCATCGTGCGCCCCCTGGGTCGGTACGAGCGGTTCCTGTTGCCGCCTTCCAGCCGGCCGGGTTGGCCCGCTGTCCTGCGGCGACATGGAAAATCCTGCCCGGTGGTTGTGATGGCGCTGTCCGCCGACTGTCACAGGGGTGTCACAGGAGCGGGCCTTTCGTCCCGGTCCGCCTCCCTCCGTACCGGACGCCGGTAGCGCTCCTTCCGGTTCCCATACGGGCGGTCACCGGTCCGGGGGGTGAATCGACGCTTCGCGTGGGCCAAAATGGGGCCGTGCCTTTCCTCCTTCTGATCGAGGACGACGACGCCATCCGGACCGGCCTCGAACTCGCCCTCACCCGCCAGGGCCACCGCGTGGCCACCGCCGCCTCCGGCGAGGACGGTCTGAGGCTCTTCAAGGAGCAGCGGCCCGACCTGATCGTGCTGGACGTCATGCTGCCCGGAATCGACGGCTTCGAGGTCTGCCGCCGAATCCGCCGCACCGACCAGCTGCCGATCATCCTGCTGACCGCCCGCTCGGACGACATCGACGTGGTGGTCGGCCTGGAGTCCGGCGCCGACGACTACGTGGTCAAGCCGGTGCAGCCGCGGGTGCTGGACGCCCGGATCCGGGCCGTGCTGCGGCGCGGCGAGCGGGAGAGCTCCGACTCGTCCGCGTACGGCAGCGTGGTGATCGACCGGGCGGCGATGACCGTCACCAAGGACGGGCAGGACCTCCAGCTCACCCCGACCGAGCTGCGGCTGCTCCTGGAGCTCAGCCGCCGCCCCGGCCAGGCGCTCTCCCGCCAGCAGCTGCTGCGGCTGGTCTGGGAGCACGACTACCTGGGCGACTCCCGTCTGGTGGACGCCTGCGTGCAGCGGCTGCGGGCGAAGGTCGAGGACGTGCCCTCCGCGCCGACCCTGATCCGCACCGTTCGCGGCGTGGGCTACCGGCTGGACCCGCCGGCCTGAGCGCCTCCACCGCCCTCCTGCCCCCCCCGATCCGCCTGACAGCTCCTGAACTTCCTGAACCTCCGTACGACGACAGGCTCTTGTGACTGACCATCAGACGACGGCCCGACGTTTCACCGCGGGCCCGTGGCGCAGGCTGCGCTCCCTGCGGGTACGGCTGATCGCGGTGTTCGCGGCGGTCGCGCTGCTCGCCGCCGTCTCGGCCTCCGGCATCGCCTACTGGCTGAACCGCGACGCGGTGCTCAAGCGCGCCCAGGACACCGCGCTCAACGACTTCCGGGTCTCGCTCAGCCGCAACGTCTCCGACCTGCCGCTGAACGCGAGCTGCCCGGACCTGACCACGCTCGCGTCCACCGTCGCCAGCTCCGGACTGAGTTACGACGTGGTGGTGGCCGACCCGGCGCACCCGGAGTGCACGGCCTCCTCCGACCCGGGGCAGTTCACGCTGGCCGACGTCCCGGCGGCGTTGCAGTCCACCGTCGCCAGGCAGCGCGAGGTCACCGAGAGCAACCCGTACCCGTACCACCTGTACTGGCAGCGGCAGAACCTGGGCGGCCGGCCGTTCCTGATCGGCGGCACCAAGGTGGTGCCGACCGGGCCGACGGCGTACATGTTCAAGTCGCTGGAGAACGAGCGCGCCGACCTCAACACGCTGGGCTGGTCGCTGGCCATCGCCACGCTGCTCGCGCTGATCGGCTCGGCGCTGCTCGCCCAGGCGGCCTCGTCGACCGTGCTGCGGCCGGTCAAGCGGCTCGGCGACGCCGCCCGGCGGCTCGGCGAGGGGCACCTGGACACCCGGCTGGAGGTCGAGGGCGGGGACGAACTCGCGGACCTGGCGCGGACGTTCAACCGGGCCGCGGCGTCGCTGCACGAGCAGGTCGAGGAGCTGAGCGCGCGCGAGGCGCAGAGCCGGCGGTTCGTCGCCGACATGTCGCACGAGCTGCGCACACCGCTGACCGCGATGACCGCCGTCACCGACATCCTGGAGGACGAGGCCGAGTCGCTGGACCCGATGATCGAGCCGGCCGTACGGCTCGTGGTCAGCGAGACCCGGCGGCTGTCCGACCTGGTGGAGAACCTGATGGAGGTGACCCGTTTCGACGCCGGCACCGCCAAGCTGGTCGCCGACGAGGTGGACATGGCCGACCTGATCATGTCCTGCATCGACGGCCGGGCCTGGTACGACGCCGTCGAACTGGACGCCCCGCGCGGCATCCTGGCCGTGGTCGACCCGCGCCGGCTCGACGTGGTCTTCGCCAACCTGATCGGCAACGCGCTCAAGCACGGCGGCTCGCCGGTGCGGGTCAAGGTCCGGGAGACCGCCGGCTCGGTCGTGGTCGAGGTCTCCGACAGCGGCCCGGGCATCCCCGAGGACGTGCTGCCGCATGTCTTCGACCGGTTCTACAAGGCGGACCGGGGGCGGGCCCGCTCGGAGGGCAGCGGCCTGGGGCTGTCGATCGCGATGGCCAACGCACAGATCCACGGGGGCACGATCACGGCGGCGAACGGGGAGGTCGGGGCGGTGTTCACACTGACGCTGCCGCTGGCCCCGCCGCCCCCGCCGACCGAGGGCGAGACCGGTGACGGCCCCGTCGGCGACGCCGCCCAGGACAAGGACGTCACGTGACCGCCCCCACCCGCACCGCCCTGCGCCGCACCGCCGGCGCCCTGCTGCTGCTCGCGCTCGCCTCCGGCTGCGGCATCCGGCCGACCGCCGTCCCGGTGGACGCGGGCGCCCCGGCCAGCCGGACGGCCTGCCCGACCGCCCCGCACATACCGGCCGCCCTGGCCACGCCGTCGGCGCCCACGGCAACCCCGCCGCCGGCCCGCGGCGGCGCCAAGACGGGTGCGAGCCCGAGCGCGTCGCCCACGGTGGTGCCCGCCACCCCGCCGCCCGACAACGTGTTCGGCGCGGTGCCGACGGCCGCGCCCTGCCGGTAGTCCCGCCTGCCCGCCGTCCTGCCGCCCCGGTCGCCTGCCGCCCTGCCGCCCCGCCATCGGCGCTCGGCGCTCGGCCGTTGGACGGTGGGCGACCGGGGCGCGAGCGTCGACGGCGGGCGACCGGGGCGCGTCCCGGAATGTTCACGCCCGGGGTGGAACCACTGCGCCACCGGCCCACGTCCTTCCCCCCGTGCAGCGAGATGGCACCAGGACACGCGACGAGCGTTCCGGCGCGCGGACCAGGAACCGGCCGGCGACGGCCGTCCACCGTCCCCTTCGAACAGCCGGACTGGCGGGCCTGACCTGTCACCTGGCACTGGTGCTCTGGCTGGTGGTGCTGAGGCCGCTGCCGGTGGCCTGGGTGTACGACACCAACCTGACGCCGCTGGCCTCCCTCCGCTCCTCCAGCGGCTGGCAGGTGGTCGGCGAGTTCCTCCTGCTGGCCCCGCTCGGCGTGCTGCTCCCGCTGGCCGGCGGGCGGCTGCGGGCGCCCTGGCTGCCGTCCTTCCTGCGCACCACCGGTGCCTCCGCCCTGCTGGCGACCGGCCTGGAGTTCCTCTCCTCCTGGACGCCCGGGCACGTCCTCAACGTCGACCACATACTGCTCGCCGTGATCGGCGTGGCCGTCACCCACCTGGCCCTGGTCCCCGGCCTGCGGCGGCTGCTGCGCGACCGGCGGCCGCGGGTACGGGTACCGGCGCCCGCCCCCGCGGCCACCTCCGCGCCCCCGCCCGCGCCGAAGGTGACCGCCCTGGTCGGCCCGCCGGTCGCCCGCGCCCGCGCCTACGCCGAGCCCACGCCGCCCGCCCGCTGAGGCCCGTCCTCCCCCGCGGCTCCGACCGGCCGCACCCGGCCGCCGACCTCGATCAGCCCGCCCGGGAGCGGCCCGGTCAGCAGCTGCGAGCCCCGGCCCTGGGTGACGGTCAGCGCCCGCCCGAGGCGCGCGGTCAGCAGCAGGACCGCCGCGCCGGTCGCCTCGTCCTCGTCGATCCCGTCGCCCCGGCCCGGGAAGGCCCGCGCCCGGACGGTGCCGGCCGCCTCGTCCTGCCAGGCCCAGGCGTAGATCCACTCTCCCGGCGGCGGCACCTCCAGCGCGTCCACCTCGGCCGCCGAGCCGTACCGCCGCAGGGTCCGCGGCGGGGCCCACTCGGGGCGCGCCACGATCCGGGTCAGTCCACCGTCGTGCCGCACGCCCACCTCCCCGGCGAGCGTGACCAGCCGGTCCACCCCGAGCAGCCAGGCGGCGCCCACGCACGGGTGGCCGGCGAACGGCAGGCGCAGCGTCGGGGTGTAGATGTCGATCTCACCGCGCTCCGGGTCGTCGACGAACACCGTCTCGCTGAAGCCGAGTTGCCGCGCGAACGCCTGCCGGTCCGCCCGGTCCGGCAGGGCGGCGCCCGCCCGCACCACGCCGAGTTCGTTCCCGTGCCCGCCGTCGGGCCCGCAAAAGACCCGCAGCACCTCATAGTCAGTCATTTCCCACCTCGTCAATTGCCGTTTTGTCGGAGCGCAACGACTCCGTGATGAAAAGACGACGCCGAATGTCGGCCGCCTCCAGTAATCTGCGCTGTCGTCCCCACGGCTTCGCCGTTTCATCTCGTCCCACAGGAATCCCCCTTGAACAATCTCGACTTCAGTGCCGAGCCGCTTTTCTCCTGGTACGTCGTCGCGCTGGCGATCAGCGGCGCCGCCATGCTGGTCCTCGGAGCAGTCAATCCCGGTGGCGGTCTGAAGGTCGGCTGGCGAATCCTCAACGTCCTCGCCGGCCTCGGATTCCTGGGGTACGCCTACTACCTCATGTTCGTCTTCGAAGGCGGCCAGTACGAAATCCGCTTCAAGGCGTTCATCCTGCCGATCGCGCTGATCGCCAACTCCGTGAAGGCGATCGTCGAGCGCGGCAACGCCAAGAACCAGCAGCCCCCCGCGCCGACCGCACCCTACGACCCGGCCGCCGGGTACCCGCAGGGCGTCCCGCCGCAGGCGGCACCGTACAACCCCAACGCCCCGCAGTCGCCGTACGGCCAGCCCGTCCCGCCGCAGGCCGCTCCGTACGCTCCGCAGGGCGCCGCGCCGTACCAGCAGGGCGTCCCCGCGCCGCAGGCCGCGCCGTACGCGCCGCCGGCGCAGGCCGTGCCGAACAACCCGTACGCGCAGCCGGTGCCGCCGGCCGCGCAGCCCGGGCAGCCGCAGTAGCCGCGGGCTGATCCGCCATCGGCGGGTGGGGGGCTCCGGTCCGTCCGGTGCCCCCCACCCGCCGGCGTCAGGGCGTCAGGGCGTCAGGCGGTGCAGGTCGCGCGGGAAGAGCGTGGTCCGGCGGATGTTGTCGGTGCCGGTGAGCCGCGCCGTCCAGCGCTCCAGCCCGAGCGCGAACCCGCCGTGCGGCGGCATCCCGTGCGCGAAGGACCGCAGGTAGCCCTCGTACGGCCGGACCGGCTCGCCCCGGGCCGCCAGCGCGGCCAGGTAGTCCTCGTGCCGGTGCAGCCGCTGGCCTCCGGTGACCAGTTCGAGCCCGCGGAAGAGCAGGTCGAAGCTGTTGGAGCACTCCGGGCGGCCCGGTTCCGGGTGGGTGTAGAAGGGCCGCTTGCGCATCGGGTAGCCGACCACGAACAGGAACTCGCTGCCGTGCTCGCGCAATGCCCACTCGCTGAGCCACCGCTCGTGCGCCGGGGCGAGGTCCGGCTCGTCGACGCCCAACAGCCGCATCGCCTCGGCGAAGTGGAGCTGCGGGATCTCCGCCGGGACCTCGGGCAGCTTCACCTCCAGCAGGTCGACGGCGGCACCGGCCCGCTCGGCCACCGAGGCGACCATCCCGGCGGCCACCTCGCGCAGCACGGCCATCACCTCGCGGTGGTCGGTGATGAAGCCGAGTTCCGCGTCCAGGCTGGTGTACTGCCCCAGGTGCCGCGCGGTGTCGTGCGGTTCGGCCCGGAACACCGGCCCGGTCTCGTAGACCCGCTCGAACACCCCGACCATCGCCTGCTTGAAGAACTGCGGCGACTGCGCGAGGTAGGCGGGGCGGCCGAACCAGTCCAGTGCGAAGACGTTCGCGCCGGACTCGGTGGCCGAGGAGACCACCTTCGGGGTCTGGATCTCGGTGAAGTCCAGGCCGTCGAGGGTGGCACGGAACCCGGCCACCGAGGCCGCGGTGATCCGGTGCAGGGCGGACAGCCGCGGGTGGCGGAGGGTGACCGGCGCGCCGTCGAGGATCACCGGGAGGGCGGCCTCGACGGCCGGCCGGAACAGACCGACCGGAGGCGCCTCGGCAAGGCTGGACAGGACCTCGACGGTGGGCGAGGTCAGCTCGACGCCGGCCGGCGCCTGCGGGTTGGCGGTGACGGTGCCGCGGATCCGCAGCACCGTCTCCTCCGGCAGGTCGGGGCCCGCGCCGGTGGCGACCACCTGGGCCAGTCCGGAGCGGTCCCGGATCACCAGGAAGGTGACGGACTTGAGTGCGCGGCGGCGGTGCAGCCAACCGCTGATCTCTACGGATTCGCCGACGTGGCCGGGTAGTTCGGCGGCCAGGACACGGGTCGTCGGGTGGATCATCGCGGCCCTCCAGGGGCGTCGTGGTGATCCCTTCGGAGTGCGGGCGAGAAGGGCAACTCGCGGTGCCACCGCACTTTCGCCGCCGCCCGCGGGGGCGGCGGCCTCATTGCGGCCCGTTGACGGGGGCCGGCCGGCGGGGCATTTCCTCCCCGCACTCGGAAGTGTCTTCGCTCCGGGACGCAGGGCCGCCTTCACAGCTGCCGGCGGCTCTCTCGGCCCACGGGGCCCGGAGGTACTCGTCTCCCTCGACGTGTTGCCGGAGAGGCTAGACCGGACCGCCGCCGGACGGCAACGGGCTTTCCCGCCGCCGGGCGGGTGCCACCTGGGGCGTCCGCGCTCCGGGTGACCCTGAGACGGACCCCGACACCCGGCTACGCCTCACCGGTGAGTCGGCGGGGTGGCGAATCGACTGCCAGGCGGACGTTTCCGGGAGCGCGGTGGCGGAGAGTGGAAATTAAGCCCGCCGGACTGGCCGGACCGGGCGCCACGACACGGAGTTGACCATGAGCGCCCGTCTCGCCCGTCCCCGTCACAACCGCGTCATCGCCGGCGTCTGCGCCGGGCTCGCCGAGCGCTACGGCGTGACGCCGTGGACCGTCCGACTGATCTTCCTGATCTCGATCATCCTGCCCGGACTCCAGTGCCTCGTCTATCTGGCCCTCTGGGTGCTGCTGCCCCAGGAGCCGTAAACCGTGAGCCCGGAGCCTGGAGCCGCGGCGCCGGGCCCTGCGCGACGGTTGCCCGGCACGACGGCGGGCCGCCCGCTCCCGGGATCACCGGGGCGGACGGCCCGTCGCCGTGCCGGCGGCCAGGTCAGCCGGTCAGGCCCGGCAGCGGCAGGGTGTGGGTCAGCCCGCCGATGGGGGTCTTGTCGACGCCGGGGATGGTCGGGATGGCGCCACGCGTGGTGGCACCGGCCTCGGCGGCCGGGGCGGGCGCCGCCTGGCCGGCGGCCGGGGTGAGGGTGCCGAGCGTGCCGGTGACCTTGTCACCGCCGGGCAGCTTGGCGGCGGTGTCGGTGACCGCGCCGGTCACCGCGGGGTTCGTGACCGCGCCGGTGGGCAGTCCGAGGCCACCGGGCGCGGGGGCGGCGGAGGCGGTACCGGCGCCCACCGCCGCGATGGCGATGCCGAGCGCCGCGGTGCCGGCGGCCTTGAGAGCCTGCTTCATGGTTCGTCCCTTTGGGTCGTCGTCGGTGGCCGACATCGGGACGGGGCGGACGGACTACCGCCGCCACGGCCGGTCAGCATTGACGGCCACACCGTAGTGAGTGGGCCGCGCGAGGACCAAAGGGCGTTCACTCGCCCGAGTGAGTAGTCGGATGAACGCCAACTCCCCTCCGGAGCAACGGCGTTCACCCGACCATTCGAACGGGCCGATCCGCTCAGCTGTCGCCGGCGCCCGAGCTGAACAGCCACTCCGCCTTCAGTTCGGCGTATCCGGGCTTGATCACGTCGTTGATCATCGCCAGTCGCTCGTCGAACGGCAGGAACGCGGACTTCATCGCGTTCACCGTGAACCACTCCATGTCGCCCAGCGTGTAGTCGAAGGCCTCCACCAGGTGCCCGAACTCGCGGCTCATGCTGGTCCCGCTCATCAGCCGGTTGTCGGTGTTCACGGTGACCCGGAACTTCAGCCGGCTGAGCAGCCCGATCGGGTGCTCGGCGTACGAAGTGGCCGCCGCGGTCTGGAGGTTGGAGGTCGGGCACATCTCCAGCGGGATGCGCTTGTCGCGCACGTACGCGGCCAGCCGACCGAGCTCGACGCGGCCGTCCTCGCCCACCGTGATGTCGTCGACGATCCGCACGCCGTGGCCGAGCCGGTCGGCGCCGCAGCACTGCAGGGCCTCCCAGATCGAGGGCAGGCCGAAGGCCTCGCCCGCGTGGATGGTGAAGTGGTTGTTCTCGCCCTTGAGGTAGTCGAAGGCGGCCTGGTGGCGGGTGGGCGGGTGGCCCGCCTCGGCGCCGGCGATGTCGAAGCCGACGACGCCCTGGTCCCGGTGGCGGTTGGCCAGTTCGGCGATCTCGGTGGAGCGGGCGGCGTGCCGCATCGCGGTCAGCAGGGTGCCGACCCGGATCCGGTGGCCGGCCGCACGGGCGTTGGCCTCGCCGAGGCGGAAGCCCTCGTTCACGGCCTGGACGACCTCGTCCAGGGACAGGCCGGCCTCCAGGTGCTGCTCGGGGGCGTAGCGGACCTCGGCGTACACGACGCCGTCGGCGGCCAGGTCCTCGGCGCAGTCGGCGGCGACCTTGATCAGGGCCTCGCGGGTCTGCATCACGGCGCAGGTGTGCGCGAAGGTCTCCAGGTAGCGGACCAGCGAGCCGGAGTCGGCGGCCTCGCGGAACCACTCGCCGAGTTCCTTGGCGTCGGTGGTCGGAAGGCCCTCGTAGCCGACCGCGGCGGCCAGCTCGACGACCGTCTCCGGGCGCAGCCCGCCGTCGAGGTGGTCGTGCAGCAGCACCTTCGGCGCGCGGCGGATCTGGTCGGGGGTGGGGATGCGCGGGCCGGCGCCCGCGGCGGTGACAGGGATCTGCTTCTCCATTGCGGAAATATAGCCCCTACGCGCGTAGACCCACCACTGCCAACACGGCCGGTTCGGCGAAAGTCCACCGGGAATTCCACCGACCGGGCCATTCGCGCCGCATTCGGCCCAGTCGCACGGCGACGTCGACTCAGTCGTGCTGCAGCAGCCGGCCCCGCCGGGACAGCACGAAGTCCCGGAACGCCGCCACCGGCGGAGTCAGCGGCCGCCCCGCCGCCCAGGCCAGCCCGATCGCCCGCCGGGTGCGCGGCGCCGTCACCTCCAGCTCCACCACCCCCGGCCGCGGCACCAGCGCGGGCGGCAGCAGCGCCACCCCCAGCCCGGCCGCGACCAGCCCGCGCAGCGTCTCCGCCTCCTCGCCCTCGAAGGCCAGCCGCGGCACGAACCCGGCCTGCGCGCAGAAGCCGTCCGTGATCGCGCGCAGCCCGTACCCCTGCTCCAGCCCGACGAACGGCTCCTCGGCCACCTCCGCCAGCCGGATCCGCCGACGGGACGCCAACCGGTGGTCCGCCGGGACGACCAGGTGCAGCCGCTGCTCGTCCAGCGGGCGGGCCGTGAAGGCCGGATCGTCCGGCAGCGGCGCGACCAGGCAGAGGTCCAACTCCCCCTCCCGCAACCGCTCCAGCATCGCCCCGACGTAATCCTGCACCAGCTGGAACCGGACCTGCGGATGCCCCGCCCGGAACCCGCGCAGCAGCGCCGGCACCGCGTCCGTCCCCATCGTGTGCAGGAAGCCGAACGCCACCCGCCCGGCCGCCGGATCGGCCTCCGCCCGGGCCGCCTCCGCCCCCCGCTCGACCTCCGCCAGCGCCCGCTCCACCGAGGCCAGCAGCAACCGGCCGGCCCTGGTCAGCCGGACCGTCCGGCCCTGACGGGCCAGCAGATCCACGCCCAGCTCCTCCTCCAACCGGGCCACCGCCCGCGACAGCGTCGGCTGCGGCACCCCGAGCAGCGCGGCCGCCCGCGTCACGTGCTCCAGCCGGGCCACCGCCGCGAACTGGGCCAGCCGGGGTGCCAGCAGCACCGCCGGCTCGTCCGGCCCCAACTCCGCCGCCCGGTACCGCGGCTCCGTGCCGTCCGTCACGTCCGCCGTGTCCGCCCCGGCCATCCCGCCACCACCTCGACTCATACGACAACGCATCAATCATCCACTGTTCATGCATTGGACGCATCAACGGCGCACGCCTACCGTCGACGACATGCAGCCCGCCGATACCAAGGCATCCGTGCCCGCCCCGGATGCCCCCGCCCCCACCCCCTCGCACGACGACCGCCACCGCCCCGGCCAGCGCGCCTTCCGCCGCGCCAACCTCGCCCTGTTCGCCGCCGGAGTCGCGACCTTCGTCCTGCTCTACTCCACCCAGGGCCTGCTGCCGATCCTCTCGGCCGACCTCGACCTCACCCCCGGCCAGGCCAGTTGGACGGCCTCCGCCGCCACCCTCGGACTCGCGCTCGCCCTGCTCCCCGCCAGCGCCCTGTCCGACCGGTACGGCCGCACCGCCGTGATGACGGCCTCCACCCTCGCCGCCGCCACCCTCGCCCTCGCCCTGCCGTTCGCGCCCGACCTCACCACCCTCGTGGTGCTGCGCGTCCTCCAGGGCGCCGCGCTCGCCGGGCTGCCCGCCACCGCCATGGCCTACCTCGCCGAGGAGATCCACCCCAGCGCCCTGGCCTCCGCGATGGGCCTGTACGTGGCCGGCAACAGCATCGGCGGCATGGGCGGCCGACTGCTCTCCGGCTGGACCGCCGCCGCCCTCGGCTGGCGCTGGGGCCTCGCCGCCTCCGCCGCCCTCGCCCTGCTCGCCGCACTCGCCTTCCGGCTGCTGATCCCCGCCGCCCGGCACTTCACCCCGGCCCCGGTGGACGCCCGCGCCCTGGCCCGCACCGTCGGCCGGCACCTGCGCAACCCGCTGCTGGTCCGGCTGTACGCGCTCGGGCTGCTGTTCATGGCCGTGTTCGGCGCGGTCTACAACACCGTCGGCTACCGGCTGATCTCGGCGCCGTTCCACCTGCCCGAATCCGTCGCCGCCTCGATCTTCGTCGTCTACCTGGTCGGCACCGGCACCTCCGCCGCCGCCGGCCGCCTCGCCGGCCGCCTCGGCCGCCGCGGCGCGCTCTACGTCTCCATCGGCGTGACCGCCGCCGGGCTGCTGCTCTCCCTCGCCGAGTCCCTGGTCTGCGCCCTGCTCGGCCTGGTCCTGATCACCGCCGGCTTCTTCGCCGGCCACGCCACCGCCTCCTCCGCCGTCGGCCGCACCGCCACCGAGGGCCGCGCCCAGGCCTCCGCCCTCTACCTGATCGCCTACTACCTCGGCAACAGCCTCGGCGGCACCCTCGGCGCCGACGCGTACCACGCCACCGGCTGGCCCGGCGCCGCCACCGTCGGCCTCACCGCCATGGCCCTCGCCGCCGCCGTCACCCTCTACGCCACCCGCCAGGCCCACGCGGCCCGGCGAGAGGACGGACTGGGCAGACTTTCCGCCAGGTAGACTTTCCTCATGGCAGACCTCAAGCGCCGCCGTCGCCCCCACCTGGTGTCCACGCCCGTGCGGAAGAAGGGCGTGGTCACCATCCCGCAGGAGATAAGGGAGCAACTGGACCTCCAGGAGGGCGACCAGCTGGTGGTCGCCGTCGAGGACGGCCGCATCGTGCTGACCCCCGCCTCCGTGATCCCCGACGACCAGGCGTGGTTCTGGGGCGCCGCCTGGCAGGAGAAGGAGCAGCAGGTCGACGAGGCGATCGCCGAGGGCGACCGCGGCGAGGTCTTCCAGGACGGCGACGCCTTCCTGCAGTCCCTCGCCGACGAGGGCGGCCTGGACCTGGAGGAGATCAAGCGCCGTGCCGACGCATGAGTCGCTGGCCCACTTCCTCCGCGACTGGAAGGGCCTGACTCCCGCGCAGAAGGCCGCATTCCTCGTCGCCGTCGCCCAGTTCGTCACCGACCTGCGGGCCGGTCAGGGCTTCCGACGCGGCCCGCGCGTGAAGAAGGTGCAGGGCCACCCGGACATCTGGGAGCTGACCTGGGCCCCGGACGGCCGGGCCACCTTCCACTACGGCCACCCCGTCCAGGGCGGGGAACCACGCATCGTCTGGCGCCGGATCGGCACCCACGACGTCTTCAACCGCCCCTGACAGTCGCCGTGGATACACTCCGGGACATGAGCGTCGATCCGGCGGCGTACCTCCTGGTCGATCCCCGCAAGGGCACCGGCATCGTGCACGACGAGCCCGGCTACACCCGCCGCAAGGACTTCGTCTTCGGCGACGAGATCACCGTCGGTCCCTGGACGCTCGACACCAGCGTCCTGCGGACTTACGCCTGAACCCGCACCCGCAGGACACCGGCCGACCGGGCCCGAACACACGGAAGGAGCCCGCACCCGGCAGACCGGGTGCGGGCTCCTCGTCGGTCCCTCATGCAGCCGGCGCGTGAAAGCGAAGCTTCGTATCGGCGCCGGGCACCACGTGGAGGTCCAGCTCGGCTTCCAGAGCCACCGCCAGCTTTTCCAGCAGCAACAGGGTAGGGACTGTGTCAGCTCCCTCGATGTTCTCGATCTCCGCCTCGGTCATGTTCGCGCGGCGGGCCACTTCGGCCTGCGACAGGCCGAGAGCAGTGCGGCGGTCGTAGAGAGCCTGTCCGAAGGCCAGCGCATAGCGGATCTCCCGCCGGTGCTCGACCACCTCGGGCGGTTCTTCGACCTGCTCGCCCAGCAGCGCACGCGTGCGAGCGGTCTTCCACTGGAGGTGGTTCATCGCTGCGCTGCTCTCCCTTTCCGAAGATCCGGCTGAACTCTTCGTGCGCAGGGTCGTGCTCTGACTCGCAGATCTTCTGCGCCCACATCGCCCGGGTGACTTCAGCAGTCTCCCTCATCCGGGTTTTGGCGAACACCGTCAGAAGAATGATCCGCCGCTCAGGCCCGAGCCAGTACGTGACCCTGGTGGCCATACCCGCGAGGCCGAAGCGCAATTCTCGCAGCGGACCCCCCAGATGGCGCGTGTACGGCTCACCGAGTGTCGTGGGGTGGTCGGCCAGCAGATCGACGGTCTCTTCGACCTTGCGATAGCGCCGGTCCGACAGCTCACAGAGCCGCTGTCGGACCTCCGGTTCGATCTCGACCGTGAAGCGGTCAACTCCCATGTGCGGCAGCGTAGGACACGCTGCCGCACATGGGGTAATCACGTGGTCACGCGATGCGGTCGAGGACGATCGGGTTCGGGGTGAAGGCCGTGCCGGCCGGGGAGACCTCGATGCCGCCCGCCAGCGCCTCGATGGCGTAGTCGTAGCGCTCGGGGGTGTCGGTGTGCAGGGTCAGCAGGGGCTGGCCGGCCACGACGGTGTCGCCGGGCTTGGCGTGCATCTCGACGCCGGCACCGGCCTGGACCGGGTCCTCCTTGCGGGCGCGGCCGGCGCCGAGGCGCCAGGCGCAGACGCCGACGGCGTAGGCGTCGAGCTCGGTGAGGACGCCGGAGGCGGGCGCGGGGATGACGTGCTGCTCGCGGGCGACCGGGAGCGGGGCGTCGACGTCGCCGCCCTGGGCGGCGATCATGCGGCGCCAGTGGTCCATCGCGGAGCCGTCGCGCAGCGCGTCGGCCGGGTCCTTGCCGTGCACGCCGGCCGCGGCGAGCATCTCGCGGGCGAGGGCGAGGGTGAGCTCGACGACGTCGGCGGGGCCGCCGCCGGCCAGCACCTCGATCGACTCGCGGACCTCCAGCGCGTTGCCCGCGGTGAGGCCGAGCGGGGTGGACATGTCGGTGAGCAGGGCGACGGTGTTGACGCCGGCGCTGGTGCCCAGGCCGACCATGGTGCGGGCGAGTTCGCGGGCGTCGTCGAGGTTCTTCATGAAGGCGCCGGAGCCGACCTTGACGTCCAGGACGAGTGCGCCGGTGCCTTCGGCGATCTTCTTGGACATGATCGAGGAGGCGATCAGCGGGATGGCCTCGACGGTGCCGGTGACGTCGCGCAGCGCGTACAGCTTCTTGTCGGCGGGCGCGAGGCCGTCGCCGGCGGCGCAGATGACCGCGCCGGTGGAGCGCAGGACGTCGAGCATCTCCTCGTTGGAGAGCAGGGCGCGCCAGCCGGGGATGGACTCCAGCTTGTCGAGGGTGCCGCCGGTGTGGCCGAGGCCGCGGCCGGAGAGCTGCGGGACGGCGGCGCCGCAGGCGGCGACGAGCGGGGCGAGCGGGAGGGTGATCTTGTCGCCGACGCCGCCGGTGGAGTGCTTGTCGCTGGTGGGCAGGGGCAGCGAGGAGAAGTCCATCCGGACGCCGGAGCGGATCATGGCGTCGGTCCAGCGGCTGATCTCGTGCGGCTTCATGCCGTTCAGCAGGATCGCCATGGCCAGGGCGGACATCTGCTCGTCGGCGACCTCGCCGCGGGTGTAGGCGTCGATGACCCAGTCGATCTGAGCGTCGCTCAGCTCTCCGCTGTCGCGCTTGGTCCTGATGACGGAGATGGCGTCCATGCGTGCTCCAAGAGGGGTTTCAAAAGCGAAGAGTGTCGCGAGATGACCGGGTTCCGGCCCACTCGCGACACTCTACGCGCGTAACAATTGACGAAGCTAGAGCCGCTCCGGCCCGAACGCGTCGGGCAGGACCTCGCTCATCGGGCGGATCCCCGAGGGCAGCTCGATCAGCAGTTCGGGCCCGCCGTGCTCGTACAGCAGCTGGCGGCAGCGCCCGCACGGCATCAGCAGTTCGCCCGCGCCGTCGACGCAGGTGAAGGCGGTCAGCCGGCCGCCGCCGGTGGCGTGCAGCGCGGACACCAGCCCGCACTCGGCGCACAGCCCGAGCCCGTACGAGGCGTTCTCGACGTTGCAGCCGGTGACCAGCCGTCCGTCGTCCACCAGCGCGGCCGCGCCGACGGGGAACTTGCTGTACGGGGCGTACGCGTGGGTCATCGCCTCGCGCGCGGCCGCGCGCAGCCGCTCCCAGTCGATCGCGGCCGACGCCGCCGGCGCCGTCACTTGCCCTGTCCCTTGCGGTAGATCTGGCCGTCCGCCTTCGGCATCCGCAGCCGCTGGGAGGCCAGCGAGAGCACCACCAGGGTGATCACGTACGGCGTGGCGACGATCAGCGGGCGCTGCACCTCGTCGGTGAACGCGTACCAGGCGCCGAGGCCGCCGGCGACCACGAAGGAGATCGCCGCACCGGTGAACTTGCGCCGGTACAGCTGCCAGAGCGCGAGCAGCGCCATCGCGATGGCGACGGTCAGGATCAGCACGTGCACCGACTCCGGGTCGCGCAGCTGGAGGCTGTCGGTGAAGCCGAACAGACCGGCGCCCATGGCGAGGCCGCCCGGCATCCAGTTGCCGAAGATCATCGCGGCGAGGCCGATGAAGCCGCGGCCGAGGGTCTGGCCGTCCTTGTAGAAGTGCGCCGCGACCAGCGAGAGGTACGCACCGCCGAGGCCGGCGAAGGCGCCGGAGGCGATGACCGCGAGGTACTTGTACTTGTAGACGTTGACGCCCAGCGACTCGGCGGCGGTCGGGTTCTCACCGCAGGAGCGCAGCCGCAGGCCGAACACCGTGCGCCAGAGCACGAAGTAGCTGACCACGATCATCGCGCCGGCCACCAGCACGACCACCGAGATGTTGGTGACCAGGCCGCCGACCACACCGGCCACGTCCGAGACCAGGAACCAGTGGTGCTTCTCGATGTCGGACAGCCACGAGGACAGCCCGGGGACGGTGATGTACGGCAGCGGATCCGCCGGCGGCGACTGGTTCGCACCAGCGCCGACCGCGATGTAGTCCTTGTAGTAGATCCGGTTGACGTACGCGCAGATGCCGGGGATCAGCAGGTTGATGCCGACGCCGGAGACGATGTGGTCGACGCCGAAGGTGACGGTCACGAGCGCGTGCAGCAGACCGCCGAGCGCGCCGCCGAGCATGCCGGCCAGCAGACCGACCCACGGGTTGACCAGGTAGCCGGCCCAGGCACCGCAGAAGGTGCCGGCGACCATCATGCCTTCGAGGCCGATGTTGACCACGCCGGCCCGCTCGGACCACAGACCACCCAGACCGGCCATGCCGATCGGCACGGCGGCGCTGAGCGCGGCGGTGATCTGACCGGAGGAGGTCAGCGCGTGGTTGCCGGTGGCCATGCCCACGGCGGAGAACAGGACCAGGGCGCCCGCGATCAGCAGCAGCACCACCGGCCAGGACATCTTGCGCTTCTTGGTGGGCGCGCCCGGCGCCTTCGGACGCGCGGCGGTAGCCGTGCTCATGCGGACACCTCCTTCTTCTCAGTGGCCGCGAGCTGAGCCGCGAGCTGGGCGGCGAGCTGGGCGCCGACCTTCTGCTGCTGGCGCTTCAGGCCGTAGCGGCGCACCAGCTCGTAGGCGACGACGACGCAGATGACGATGGTGCCCTTCATGACATCGACGATCTCGAAGGGGAAGCCGCCCTGGAGGGGCAGCTGGGAGCCGGTGGTGTCCAGGAAGGCGAACAGCAGGGCCGCGAAGGCCATGCCGATCGGGCTGTTGCGGCCCAGCAGCGCGATCGAGATGCCGAGGAAGCCCAGGCCGGGCTGGAAGCTCTGGCCGTAGTAGAACGAGTTCTGCATCAGCTCGGGCATGCCGATCAGACCGGCGATCGCGCCGGAGACCACCATCGAGGTGACCACCATGCGCTTGACGTTCACGCCGGACGCGGTCGCGGCGGACTCCGAGCGGCCGGTGGCCCGCAGGTCGAAGCCGAAGCGGGTGCGGGTCAGCGTGAACTGGAAGACCACGCCGACCAGGGCGGCGATGAAGATGAAGCCCCAGAGCGGGCCACCCGCCGTGTCCAGCGTGAAGAAGTGGCTGGACTGCGAGATCGGGTCGGTCTGGATCGAGTTGCTGGTGCTGCTCGTCTTCGGCGCGAAGATGCCGGGGACGAGCAGCAGGCCGACGACCGCGATCGAGATCGAGTTCAGCATGATGGTCGAGATGACCTCGCTGACCCCGCGGTAGACCTTCAGCAGACCGGCGATGCTCGCGTACAGGCCGCCGACCAGCATGGCGGTGACCAGCAGCAGCGGGATCTGGATGATCGCCGGCAGGTCGACCTTGGCGCCGACGAAGGCCGCGAACAGCGCCGCGACCTTGTACTGGCCCTCGACGCCGATGTTGAACAGGTTCATCCGGAACCCGAAGGCGGCGGCCGCGGCGGCCAGGTAGTACGTGGTGGACCGGTTGAGGATCCCCACTTGGCCGTCCGACTTGCCGGCGTACGTGAGCATCACGTTCCACGCGTCGAACGGGTTCTTGCCCGAAGTCGCCAGCAGGACGGAGCAGATCACGATGGAGAGCACGACCGCGAGCACCGGCGCCGCCAGTGCGAGCACGATCCGCTCACCGCTGATCCGCTGCGCCAGGCTGCGCTTGGCGGCGGTGTTGGGACTGGTCATGTGGGTTACTCCCCCGCCTGCGGGTCGTCGGCGGTGTCGGTGGGGCCGGCGTCGGACTCGGCCTCGGTGCCCTCCGCGAGGACCTCGTGGAACTGCTCGACGGCCTCCGCATCGGACTCGAGGTGGCCGCTGGCGGCACCCGTCATGGCGGTGCCGAGGTCCTCGGCGGTGACGGTGGCCGGGTCGGCGTCGGCGACCAGGCGCCCGCGGTAGATGACCCGGATGGTGTCGGACAGGCCGATCAGCTCGTCCAGGTCGGCGGAGATCAGCAGGACGGCCAGGCCGGCCCGCTGGGCGACCCGGATGTGCTCCCAGATCTGCGCCTGCGCGCCGACGTCCACACCACGGGTCGGGTGCGCGGCGATCAGCAGCTTGGGCTGGTGGCTCATCTCGCGGCCGATGATCAGCTTCTGCTGGTTGCCGCCGGAGAGGGAGGCCGCGGTGACCTCGATGCCGGGGGTGCGGACGTCGTAGTCCTCGACGATCCGCCAGGTGTCCTTGCGGGCGGCGCCCGGGTCGAGCAGGACGCCCTTGGAGTTGGGCGCCTCGGTGACGTGACCGAGGATCCGGTTCTCCCAGAGCGGGGCCTCCAACAGCAGGCCGTGCTTGTGGCGGTCCTCGGGGATGTAGCCGATGCCGGCCTCGCGGCGGGCCCGGGTGAGCGAGCCGGAGAGGTCCGTGCCGTCCAGGGTGACGGTGCCGCCGTCCAGCGGCAGCATGCCCATGATGGCCTCGACCAGTTCGGCCTGGCCGTTGCCCTCGACGCCGGCGATGCCGAGGATCTCGCCCTTGTGGATGCGCAGCGAGATGTCGTCGAGGACGACGCGCTCGATGCCCTCGGCGTCGGTCTTGGCGATCCGCAGGTCCTTGACGTCGAGCATCTCGGTCGTGGTGACGGTCGACTCGCGGCTCTCCGGGGAGGGCAGCTCGGCGCCGACCATCATCTCGGCCAGCTGACGGGCGGTGACGGCCTTCGGGTCGGCGTCGCCGACCGTGGTGCCGCGCCGGATCACGCTGATCGCGTCGGCCACCGCCAGCACCTCGTGCAGCTTGTGCGAGATGAAGATGACGGTGACGCCCTCGGCCTTGAGCTCGCGCAGGTTGTCGAACAGCGCGTCGACCTCCTGCGGGACGAGCACGGCCGTCGGCTCGTCGAGGATCAGGATCTTGGCGCCGCGGTAGAGCACCTTGAGGATCTCGACGCGCTGGCGGTCGGCGACGCCGAGGTCCTCGACCAGGGCGTCCGGGCGCACGCCCAGGCCGTACTGGTCGGAGATCTCCTTGATCTTCGCCTTCGCCTTGGCGCCGATGCCGTGGAGCTTCTCGCCGCCGAGGACGACGTTCTCCCACACGGTGAGGTTGTCGGCCAGCATGAAGTGCTGGTGGACCATGCCGATGCCGCGGGAGATGGCGTCGCCCGGAGTGTTGAACTCGCACGGCTCGCCGTTGATCGCGATGGTGCCCTCGTCCGGCTTCTGCATGCCGTAGAGGATCTTCATCAGCGTCGACTTGCCGGCGCCGTTCTCACCCATCAGGGCGTGCACGGTGCCGCTGCGGACGGTGAGGTTGATGTCGTGGTTGGCCACGACGCCGGGGAAGCGCTTGGTGATGCCGCGCAGTTCGACGGCCGAAGTCGCCGTCCCCGCGCTGGGGGTGCCGTCCTTGCGCGGGGGGACGGGGTCGGATGCGGTGATGGCGATCTCCTGGTGGTCTGGAGGCGCGTCGTTGCGCTGGGAGGGCCAAGGGGAGGACGGGGGGACGGGACGGGGCCCGGGGGTACGCGTTGAGCGCACCCTTCCGGGCCCCTCCCGTGATGCTGTGCCGATCGTCGCGCTGCCGGGCAGGCGGCAGTCGCGAGTCGCGTCCCGGAGGCGCGGGCCTTACGGGGCCGGCGTGGTCGGGATGGTGGTGGCGCCGGAGGTGATCGCCGTGGTGGCGGCCTTCAGCTTGTCCTGGATGTCGTCGAGCTTGCCGCCGGTGGTGGCGAGCGAGACGCCCTCGGCCTTCAGGTCGAAGAGCTTGACGCCGGTGAACGGCTGGCCCTTCTTGACCGACTCGATGTAGGAGAAGACCGCGTGGTCGACGTTCTTCACCATCGAGGTCAGGATGCTGCTCTTGTACTTCGCCAGGGCCGGCTGGGCGGCCTGGTCGGAGTCGACGCCGATGGCCAGGGCGCCCGGCTTGTTGGCGACGGCCTCGATGGCGCCGTTGCCGGAGGAGCCGGCGGCGGCGTAGATGACGTCCGCGCCCTTGTCGAGCTGGCCCTGCGCCGCCTCCTTGCCCTTGTCGGGCGAGTTGAAGCCGGTGAAGTCCGGGGGCGTGGTCAGGTAGGTGGTCTCGACCTGGATGTTCGCGTCGACGGACTTCACACCCGCCTTGTAACCGGCCTCGAACTTCTTGATCAGCTCGGTCTGCACACCACCGATGAAGCCGACGTGCTTGGACTTCGACTTGTTCGCGGCGGCGACACCGGCGAGGTACGAACCCTCCTGCTCGGCGAAGACCAGCGACGTGACGTTGGACGGCTGGTCCTTGTCGTTCGAGTCGATGATCGCGAACTTGACGTTCGGGTTGTCCTTGGCGACCTTGTCGACCGCCTGCTGGTAGACGAAGCCGACCGCGATGATCGTCTTGTAACCGCCGTCGATCAGGTTCTTGAGCCGGGTCTCCTTGTCGGCCTCGGCCTCACCGGTCTTGGCGTCGGCCTCGGTGACCGCGACGCCGAGCTCGGCCTTGGCCTTGTCGAGACCGCGGGCGGCGGAGTCGTTGAACGACTGGTCGCCACGGCCACCGATGTCGTAGGCCATACCGACCTTGATCGAGCCGTCGCCCGAACCGGAGGACGTGTTGCTGTCAGTGCTCTTTGCGCCGCAAGCGGCGAGCGAGGCCATGCCCAGGGAACCCGAGAGCACAACCGCAGCGAGCTTCATTGAACGGCGCAAGGGAGTATCTCCTTCTCACACGCACCTGATTAGCGTGGTCGGACGCCACCGTAACGCGCGTAGAACACGGTTGTGTTACGGGGTGCCAGAGCATTCGGGTTGTTATCAAACCGTGGTCTCACGGTCTTCCCGAGGCCCTATTTCCCGTGCGCGGACGGTGATCCGAAGCTGGTTTGCGGCACAGTCTACGGAACCGTTCGATAACCCCGGATGGCGGTAAACCGGCCGGTCACCGAGATGGGGTGCCGGCCGGTCGCGCGGGGGTCGGGTGAGGGGGCGTTCGCCCAGTGCCCGGGGAGGTGCCTGGGGAGGTGTCCGAGGAGGCGCGCGCCGCTCGGTCCTGCGGCTCGAAACCGCCGCTCAGTCCTGCGACTCAGTCCTGCGGCTCAGTCCCGCCGCTCAGTCCTGCGGCTCGTCCAGGGCGAGCGCCGCGAACAGCTCCACGCCGATCCCGATCGCGCGCTCGTCGACGTCGAAACGGCCCTGGTGCAGGTCGCGGACGGTGGTGTCACCGGGGGCGCGGACGCCGAGCCGGGCCAGCGCGCCCGGAGCGTGCTCCAGGTACCAGGAAAAGTCCTCGCCGCCCAGGCTCTGCTCGGTGCTCTCCACCACCTGCGTACCGTCCCGGCCGAACCGGTCGGTCATCGCCGCGTCCAGCAGGGCGACCGAGACCGCCTCGTTGACCACCGGCGGCACCCCGCGGTGGTAGTCCAGCGTCCACTTCGCCCGGTAGGTCTCGGCCAGCTTGGCGATCAGCTCGTGCAGCAGGTCGGGCGCCTCGCGCCAGCCGTCCAGCTCCAGGCAGCGGACGGTGCCCTCCAGTTCGGCGTGCTGCGGGATGACGTTGGACGCGGAGCCGGAGGCGATCCGGCCCCAGACCAGGCTGACGCCCCAGCGCGGGTCCATCCGGCGGGCCAGCGCGCCCGGCAGGTCGGCGGCCATCCGGGCGATCGCGGTCACCAGATCGGTGGTCAGGTGCGGGCGGGCGGTGTGCCCGCCGGGGCCGTCCAGGTGCAGCACCAGGCGGTCGCAGGCCGAGGTGATCGCGCCGGTGCGCAGGGCGATCCGGCCCACCTCCACCTTGGGGTCGCAGTGCACCGCGAAGATCCGGCCGACGCCGTCCATCCCCCCGGCCTTGATCACGTCCAGCGCACCGCCCGGCATGACCTCCTCGGCCGGCTGGAACACCAGCCGGACCGGGCGGCGCAGTTCGCCGGTGCGGACCGCCTCGGCCAGCACCAGGGCGGTGCCGAGCACCACCGCGGTGTGCACGTCGTGGCCGCAGGCGTGGGCCCGGCCGGGGACGGTCGAGCGGTACGGCACGTCGGTCTTGGCGTCGTCGATCGGCAGCGCGTCGATGTCGGCGCGGAAGGCCAGGAACTCGGTGCCGGGGGCGGTACCGGCCGGGACGACGTCGACGATCAGGCCGGTGCCACCGGGCAGCACCCGGGGGCTCAGGCCGGCCGCCACCAACCGGTCACGGAGCAGGCCGGTGGTGCGGAACTCCTGGCGGCCGAGCTCCGGGTGCCGGTGCAGGTCACGGCGGAAGGCGATCAGCTCGGACTCCAGCCCCCGGACCCGGGCGCGCAGTTCGGCGGCGGGGCGTGCGGTGGCCAGAGTGGCGCCCGGCTGAGCGGGCTCAGGACGGTTCATCTCAACAAGGGTAGGCCTGTTGGGGGGATTTGGCCCGACTTCCGGAAAACTAGTCCCCGGATGGGCGCATACCGGCCGAACAGGTGGGTATGACATCTCGTTTCAGCCGCCTTCCCCGGTTGCTTGCCCTGTGCAACGATCACCCGGGGCGGTGGTCACGGCCACCCCTTCCTTGACGGCGCGTCAGAACCGTTCCACCGGGGCGTACACGCCCCACACCTCCCGCAGCGCGTCACAGACCTCGCCGACGGTGGCCCGCGCGGCCAGCGCCTCCTTCATCGGGTACAGCACGTTCCCCGCCCCCTCCGCGGTACGGCGCAGCCCGTCCAGCGCCCGGGCGACGGCCGCACCGTCCCGCCCGGCGCGCAGCCGGGACAGCCGCTCGGCCTGCTGCCGCTCGACCGCCGGGTCCACCCGCAGCGGCCGGTACGGCTCCTCGGCGTCCAGCCGGAAGCGGTTGACGCCGACCACCGTCCGCTCGCCGGAGTCGGTCTCCTGCTGGATCCGGTAGGCGGTGCGCTCGATCGCGGCCTTCTGGAAGCCCTGCTCGATCGCGGCCACCGCGCCGCCCAGCTCCTCGACCCGGGCCATCAGCGCCAGCGCGGCGGCCTCCACCTCGTCGGTCAGCGACTCGACCGCGTACGAGCCGGCGAACGGGTCGACGGTGGCGGTCACATCGGTCTCGTGGGCGAGCACCTGCTGGGTGCGCAGGGCGAGCCGGGCGGCCTTCTCGGTGGGGAGCGCGATCGCCTCGTCGAAGCCGTTGGTGTGCAGCGACTGGGTGCCGCCGAACACCGCGGCGAGCGCCTGCACCGAGACCCGGACCAGGTTCACCTCGGGCTGCTGGGCGGTGAGCTGCACGCCGGCGGTCTGGGTGTGGAAGCGCAGCATCCACGAGCGCGGGTTCTTCGCGCCGAACTCCTCCCGCATCACCCTGGCCCAGATCCGGCGGGCGGCACGGAACTTGGCCACCTCCTCCAGCAGCGTGACCCGGGCCACGAAGAAGAACGAGAGCCGGGGGGCGAAGTCGTCCACCGCCATCCCGGCGGCGATCGCGGTGCGGACGTAGGCGATACCGTTGGCCAGCGTGAAGGCGATCTCCTGCGCCGGATCCGCCCCGGCCTCGGCCATGTGGTAGCCGGAGATGGAGATGGTGTTCCAGCGCGGGATCTCCGCCCGGCAGTACCGGAAGACGTCCGCGACCAGCCGCAGCGAGGGCTGCGGCGGGAAGATGTACGTGCCCCGGGCGATGTACTCCTTCAGCACGTCGTTCTGGACCGTGCCGGTCAGCCGGGCCGGCGCCACCCCCTGGGCCTCGCCGACCAGTTGGTAGAGCAGCAGGAGCAGCGCGGCGGGCGCGTTGATGGTCATCGAGGTGGACACCCCGCCCAGCGGGATGCCGTCGAACAGCACGGCCAGGTCCTCGACGCTGTCGACGGCCACGCCCACCTTGCCCACCTCCCCGGCGGCGAGCGGCGCGTCCGAGTCGTAGCCCATCTGGGTGGGCAGGTCGAAGGCCACCGACAGGCCGGTGCCGCCGCCCGCGATCAGCTGCCGGTAGCGGGCATTGGACTCGGCGGCGGTACCGAAGCCCGCGTACTGGCGCATCGTCCACGGCCGACCGGTGTACATCGTCGGGTAGACGCCCCGGGTGTACGGGTACTCCCCGGGCCGGCCGAGCCTGCTCGCCGGATCCCAGTCGGCCGGCGCCTCCGGGCCGTACAGCGGCTCGATCGGGAAGCCTGACTCGGCGCGGCGCGGCTCGGCTGCCATGGGGTCCCTCCACGGGATCGGCGGGGGCATCGGTCGGTCCTCGCAATGTAGAGCGAGACCGGGCGGCGGGGCCGCGGACGCGGTTGAGATGATCGGGTGAACGACCGGATGAGCCCCCAGGGAGTGGCAATGACCGAGCAGAAGGTGGCCGTGGTCACCGGTGCCAGCAGCGGAATCGGCGCGGCGACCGCCCGCCGGCTGGCGGCCGAGGGCTTCGACGTGATGCTGACCGCCCGGCGGACCGAGCGGATCGAGGCGCTGGCCGAGGAGATCGGCGGTCGGGGCGGTTCGGCCCGAGCGGTCACGCTCGACGTCACCGACCGGGCCGCCGTGGACGCCTTCGCGGCCGAGGTGGGCCGGGTCGACGTGCTGGTGAACAACGCCGGCGGGGCGATCGGCGCCGAGACGGTCGAGCACGGCGACCCGGCCGACTGGCTGGCCATGTACGAGGTGAACGTGCTCGGCGTGCTGCACGTGACGCAGGCGCTGCTGCCCGCCCTGCGGGCCACCGGCGACGGCACCGTGCTGGTGCTCTCCTCGACCGCCGCGCTGGCCGCGTACGAGGGCGGCGGCGGGTACGTCGCGGCCAAGCACGCCGCGCACACCATCGCGGCGACGCTGCGCCTGGAGCTGTGCGGGGAGCCGATCCGGGTGATCGAGATCGCCCCCGGCATGGTGAAGTCCGAGGGCTTCGCGGTCACCCGCTTCCGCGGCGACGAGGAGAAGGCCGCGGCCGTGTACGCCGGCGTCGCCGAGCCACTGACCTCGGAGGACATCGCCGACACCGTGGCCTGGGCGGTCACCCGCCCCCCGCACGTCAACATCGACCTGCTGGTGGTCCGCCCCCGCGCCCAGGCCGCCAACCACAAGGTCCACCGCGGCTGACGGTGGACGACTACGGCGAGGTCGGCTGCTCCTGAGGCAGGAGTGTCGGATTAGCAGATGAATGCGGGGAGGGCGCTGACACGAAGGTGTCAACGTCACAACTTGATAGCTCGTCCGGATGAATTCCGCGTGCGCCCTCCCCAACTGATGACGGCTCAACTACCGTTGAGGAGCTGCCCGACCGGCGCCGTACGCCGCCCGCAGCCTCCATACTTCAGCTGCTTCACCCCACCCCACTTCACCGGCACCTTCCCGCCCTCACGAGGAGGACCCGCTGGCCAGCGACATCCCGCCACAGCGGCTCGATCCGAGTTCCGAGCCGACCCTCCTCGGGCTGCACCGCTTCAACGAAGCCGATGCCGGCGCCGCCGAGGAGGCCCTCCTGGCCTGCTGCGGCAGCCACCGCTGGGCCCTCCGGCTCACCGCGCACCGGCCCTACCCCGACATAGAGTCCCTGCTGGCCGCCGCCAGCGAGGCCTCCTACGACCTCCGCCCGGCCGACCTGGCCGAGGCGCTCGCCGACGAGAGCTGGATGCCGCAACCGCTGCTCGGCATGCGGGCACCGGGCAGCCAGGCCGCGCACACCGCGCTGCGGGCCGCCCACGCCGCGTACGAGGCCAGGTTCGGCCACGTCTTCGTGGTCTGCCTGGAGGGGGTGGCTCCGGAGGAGATGCTCGACACCGTGCTCTCCTCGATCCGCACCCGGCTGGCCAACGACCCGGACGAGGAGCGGCTGATCGCGGCGGACGAGCTCCGCCGGATCTCCCTCACCCGACTGGAGCACCTGGTCGCCACCCATTCGGAGGCCGGGGCGCACTGAGCCGCCGCTGCCTCCTCCATCCCGCCCGCTCCTCTCCGCCCGCTCCTCTCCGCCCGCTCCTCTCCGCCCGCTACTTCTTCGCCTGCGCGGCCCGCAGCTTGGCCACCTGCTGCCGGACGATCAACTCGTCCGGCGCGGCGGCCGGCTCGGCGGCGACCCCGAAGGTGGTGAACACCGCGAGCGCCGGCCCGACCCGGGCCAGCACCGCACGCTGCGCGAGCACCGCGCTCCCCGATTCATTCGTCAGGGTGAATCCGAGCGCCGCGTCCGCTCCCCCGGGGGTGGGCGTGTCCTCCCGGTTCAGCCGGTGCCTGGTCCGGATCGGCGCCTTCCGCCCCGGCTTCTCGGCCGGCGGCGCCGGGGCCGCCGAGGTGAACGCGGCGCACGGGCCGAACAGCTTCTCCAGCTCCGCCTGGAACGCGGCCGCCCGCCCCGTCCGGTAGCCGAGCAGCCCGCCGTACACGCCGCCCCTGGGGTTGGCGGCCCGGGCCACGCTCAGATCCGTCTCCGCGTACGGGTAGCCCGGGGCCGGTGAGGCCGAGGCGGTCCCGGTCGGGGCGGTCCCGGTCGAGGCGGCCGGGGTCACCGCGTCCAGCAGCGGCTGGCAGGCCGGGACGTCCGCGACCTCCCGCCCGGCGCCCGCCCCGGTGTCGCCGTGCCCGGGCGTCATCACCGTCACCGCGTAGCCCGCCCCGAGGTCGGCGTCGGCCACCACGGACGCCCGCAGCTCGGCCGCCGACAGCTCGCGGCCGGGCCCGGCCCGGTCCGCGGAGGAGCGGCCGACCGTGGCGCAGCCCGTGACGAGCAGCAGCAGGGCCGCGAGGGCGGCGGCGGACGGTCGGACGGGGCGAAGCGGCACGGGGGCCTCGGCAGGGTGTCGGCGGCGGAGCGGGCCGCTACCGTAGCGCAGCCGAGCCGTCACCCAGAGCGACCAAAGCGCCGCCGGTTCCCGTCCGGCTAGGCCAGTCGTGCCTGATTGATCACACCTGAGACCCCCGGAGGCGGTTCCCGACACAGCGTCGATAGGATGCTGGCGGCCGGTGGACCGTACCCGGCCGGGCTGACCGACACCGAAGCCGGCCGAGCCCCCAATCGCTTCCGGAGGGTTTTTCCGTGCCGGCTGGAACGCTGTACCGCGGCCGGGAAGGCATGTGGAGCTGGGTGGCTCATCGAGTCACCGGCGTCCTCATCTTTTTCTTCCTGTTCGCCCATGTCCTGGACACCGCTCTGGTGCGAGTGTCGCCCGAGGCGTACGACACCGTCATTCAGACGTACAAGACTCCTCTCGTGAACCTGATGGAGTACGGCCTGGTGGCCGCCATCCTGTTCCACGCCCTCAACGGCCTGCGGGTCGTCGCCGTGGACTTCTGGTCCAAGGGCCCGAAGTACCAGAAGCAGATGCTCTGGACCGTCGTGGCGGTCTGGGTCGTGCTGATGGCCGGTTCCTTCTACGGGATCCTGCAGCACACGCTGATCTCCTGGTTCGGGAAGTGAGCTGACACATGTCCACGGAATACTCCGACGCGCTGGTCGTCCCCTCCGCGCAGGCGCACACCGCCAAGGGTCTCGGCACCGGCAACCCGGCCGACGCGTTCGTCATCGACCCGCCGCGCAAGCGGACCGCGAAGACCCCGCGCCGCACCCGCACCAACTTCGAGATGCTGGCCTGGCTCTTCATGCGCCTGTCCGGCATCGTCCTCGTGGTGCTGATCCTCGGCCACCTGCTCATCATGCTGGTGCTCGACGGCGGCGTCTCCAAGATCGGCTTCGCCTTCGTGGCCGGCCGCTGGGCCTCGCCGTTCTGGCAGGTCTGGGACCTCACGATGCTCTGGCTCGCCATGCTCCACGGCGCCAACGGCATGCGGCAGGTCATCAACGACTACGCCGAGAAGGACTCGACCCGGCTCTGGCTGAAGGGGCTCATGGGTACCGCCACGGTCTTCACCGTGCTGCTCGGCACCCTGGTGATCTTCACCTTCGACCCCAACATCTGACGACAAAGCATCTAATCGGCAATCGGCAGAGGCCAGAGGCGAGTTAGAACCCCCATGCAGATTCACCAGTACGACACCGTCATCGTCGGCGCCGGCGGCGCCGGCATGCGCGCGGCCATCGAGTCGACGCAGCGCACCCGCACCGCCGTCCTGACCAAGCTCTACCCCACCCGGTCCCACACCGGCGCGGCCCAGGGCGGCATGTGCGCCGCCCTCGCCAACGTCGAGGAGGACAACTGGGAGTGGCACACCTTCGACACGGTCAAGGGTGGTGACTACCTGGTCGACCAGGACGCCGCCGAGATCATGTGCAAGGAGGCCATCGACGCCGTCCTCGACCTGGAGAAGATGGGCCTGCCCTTCTCCCGCACCGAGCAGGGCCGGATCGACCAGCGCCGCTTCGGCGGGCACTCCCGCAACCACGGTGAGGCCCCCGTCCGCCGCTCCTGCTACGCGGCCGACCGCACCGGTCACATGATCCTCCAGACGCTGTTCCAGAACTGCGTCAAGCACGGCGTCGAGTTCTTCAACGAGTTCTACGTCCTCGACCTGCTGATCAACGAGGGCAAGACGGCCGGCGTCGTCGCCTACGAGCTGGCCACCGGCGAGATCCACGTCTTCCAGGCCAAGTCGGTCGTGTTCGCCTCCGGCGGCACCGGCAAGTTCTTCAAGGTCTCCTCCAACGCCCACACCCTCACCGGTGACGGCCAGGCCCTGGTGTACCGCCGCGGCCTGCCGCTGGAGGACATGGAGTTCTTCCAGTTCCACCCGACGGGCATCTGGCGCATGGGCATCCTGCTCACCGAGGGCGCCCGCGGCGAGGGCGGCATCCTGCGCAACAAGGACGGCGAGCGCTTCATGGAGCGCTACGCCCCCGTCATGAAGGACCTCGCGTCCCGTGACGTCTGCTCCCGCGCGATCTACACCGAGATCCGCGAAGGCCGCGGCTGCGGTCCGGACGGCGACCACGTCTACCTGGACCTGACCCACCTGCCGCCGGAGCAGCTGGACGCCAAGCTCCCGGACATCACCGAGTTCGCCCGCACCTACCTCGGCATCGAGCCCTACACGGACCCGATCCCGATCCAGCCCACCGCGCACTACGCCATGGGCGGCATCCCGACCAACGTCGAGGGTGAGGTGCTGCGCAACAACACCGACGTCGTCCCGGGCCTGTACGCGGCCGGCGAGGTCGCCTGCGTGTCCGTGCACGGCGCCAACCGCCTGGGCACCAACTCGCTGCTGGACATCAACGTGTTCGGCCGTCGCGCGGGCATCGCCGCCGCCGACTACGCCAACGGGCACGAGTTCGTCGAGCTGCCCGAGAACCCGGCCGAGAAGGTCCAGGCCCTGGTCGAAGGCCTGCGCGAGGCCGCCGGCACCGAGTCCGTGGCGCAGATCCGCAAGGAGCTGCAGGAGACCATGGACGCCAACGCGATGGTGTACCGCACCGGCGCCACCCTGAAGCAGGCGGTCGAGGACATCGCCGCGCTGAAGGAGCGCTACAAGCACGTCTCCATCCAGGACAAGGGCTTCCGGTACAACACGGACCTGCTGGAGGCCGTCGAGCTGGGCAACCTGCTCGACCTGGCCGAGGTGCTGGCCGTCTCCGCGCTGGCCCGCGAGGAGTCGCGCGGCGGCCACTACCGCGAGGACTTCCCGACCCGTGACGACGTGAAGTTCATGCAGCACACCATGGCGTACCAGGAGGTGGCCGCCGACGGCAGCACCTCCATCCGCCTCGACTACAAGCCGGTCGTCACGACCCGCTACCAGCCGATGGAGCGTAAGTACTGATGAGCACTCCTACCGTGGAGAAGCACTCGGCCGCTCTGGACGCGGTCGAGGCGGGCGGCGTCGAGCTGATCACCGTCACCTTCCGGATCCGCCGGTTCAACCCGGAGGAGCACCCGGACCCGGTGTGGGTCGACTACCAGCTGACGCTGGACCCGAAGGAGCGCGTCCTGGACGCGCTCAACAAGATCAAGTGGGAGCAGGACGGCACCCTCACGTACCGCCGTTCCTGCGCGCACGGCATCTGCGGCTCCGACGCCATGCGGATCAACGGCCGCAACCGGCTGGCGTGCAAGACCCTGATCAAGGACGTCAGCCCGGAGAAGCCGATCACGATCGAGGCCATCAAGGGCCTCACGGTCCTCAAGGACCTGGTCGTGGACATGGACCCGTTCTTCCAGGCGTACAAGGACGTCATGCCGTTCCTCATCACCAAGGGGAACGACCCGACCCGCGAGCGCCTGCAGTCCGCCGAGGACCGCGAGCGCTTCGACGACACCACCAAGTGCATCCTGTGCGCCGCGTGCACGTCGTCCTGCCCGGTGTTCTGGAACGACGGCCAGTACTTCGGCCCGGCCGCGATCGTGAACGCGCACCGCTTCATCTTCGACTCGCGCGACGAGGGCGCCGAGCAGCGCCTGGAGATCCTCAACGACCGTGAGGGCGTGTGGCGCTGCCGCACCACCTTCAACTGCTCCGAGGCCTGCCCGCGCGGCATCGAGGTCACCAAGGCGATCCAGGAAGTGAAGCGGGCGCTGGTCACCCGCCGCTTCTGATCCCGGCCTGACACGTCGAGGGCCCTCGTCCGATCATCCGATCGGGCGGGGGCCCTCGACGTTGGCTCAGCGCAGCGCGCCGAGGTCCTTCGGCGCGGACCAGCCGCTGAAGGTCACCAGGTGCCGGTCGGCGGTCACGGCCCACAGGTCCGGCTGGCCGTCCCCGTCGCCGTCGCCCGAGCTGCCGAGGGTCGGGTAGGCGTCGGTGGTGAAGCCGGTGGCGACCACGTCGGCCTTCGGGTCCGCGAGGGCGGAGAAGTCGAAGGTGCCGTCGGCCTTCTTCGGGACCGGATAGGCGTGCAGGTCACCGGTGGCCCGGTCGCGCGCCCACAGGGCGAGGTTGCCGGCCGCGTCCGGGCCGGGGGCGATCAGGTCGTAGCCGTTCCAGTCACCGGTGCTGGTGAGCTTGCGGACCTGGTCGTAGCCGAAGGCGAAGGCGTTGCCGGTGTGCAACCAGAGGTTCCCGCCCTCCAGCGTCAGGAGCGACGGAGAGGTGTCATCGTCCACCGGGCCGAACGCGATCATCTGCTCGGCCTTGGACCAGTCGGCGGCGAAGTCGGCAGGGCAGGGCACGGTGTTCCAGGCGGCATCCACGCACTCCCGCGAACCGGAGCCCGTCATGCCCCTGGTCATGGCACCGTAGTCGAAGTTCTGGTAGATGCTGAGGTAGGCGGCACCCGGCTTGTGGATGAACAGGTCGTCCGAGGACGGTGCGTGGTTCTCGTCCCAGCCACGGTGCGCCACCTGGTAGGCCGCCCAGCCCTCCCGGGAGGGGGAGACGTTGGCCGAAATCTTGGCATTGGGCGTCGTGCCGGACGCGTTCACGCTGAGGTACTGCAGGTTGCCCTGGGCGTCGGGCAGCAGGATGTCCGCGACGCCGTCCCCGTCGACGTCGCCGAGGGTCTTCGGCGGGTTCGGGTTCGAGGGGGCGTAGAAGGTGTAGGACGCCGCGCCGACGTTGCCCGCCTTGTCCGTCACCTGGACGTTGAGGCTGTTGGTGCCCCAGTTCAGGACCTTGAGATCGACCGTCACCGTGCCGTCGGCGTCCGGCTTGACGGCACCCGGCGAGCTGCAGTCGCCGACGCCGAGGTAGTCGAAGCCGTACCGGACGCAGGCGACGCCGGAGGCCTGCCCACCGGCCGGGGCGGGGTCGGCGGTCCTGAGGACGAAGGTCCCCTTCTGGCCCGCGTACTTGGTGGCGGTGCCGCCCGCCGGGAAGTCGGGCGAGGTGACCGTGGCGGTCGGGCTCGTGGTGTCCACCCGGAAGTGGCAGTCCGCCGACGGGGCGGAGGCCTGCTGGTCCTGCACGGCCGAGGCGTGCCACGCGTAGGCGTGCCCGTCCAGCAGGCCGGGGACCGCGACCTTGGCCTGCTGGCCGTATGCCTGGGCCTCGCCGGTGAACACCGGGTCCGGGGCGCCCGTGGTCTCGTCCCGGACGCCGAACCGGGCGCCGGTGCCGGTGACCTCGGCGTTGAGCGTCGGGCCGTTCGTGGTCCGTCCGATCCAGCGCGGGTCGGTGGTCGAGTCGCAGGCGTCGGCGCGGTAGTCGGTGCCCTGGCTGGTGCCGAGGACGACCGGCGCGGTGTCGGAGGCGGCGGCGCCGGGCGCGGTGAGCAGGCCGGCCGCGATGGCCGCCACCGTCACCCCGCCGAGTCTGCGGGCATGTCGAAGTGTCATGGAGGTACCCCACCCCTTTGATCGAGAGATCCCGTTCCGTGTACGAGCGGTGAGGATCTTTCCAGTGGGGACCGACAGCGGCAACGGAAATTCAGTCGGTGGCCGGGGTGCGGCGGGTGGCGCGGAGGCCGCGCACGCCGATGGCGCCGACGGCGATGCCGAGGAGGAAGGAGGTGACGGCGAGGAGGAGGTGGATCCAGAAGAAGGCGGTGGGCTGGGAGTGGTCGCCGTTGGTGAAGGCCTGGCCGCCGGAGTCCTTCCAGAGGTTCTTGACGAAGGTCGTTGAAGGGAAGCCACCTAGGAGAACCGGGGTACCCCCACGGTCGGCGGAGCGGACGCCCGCCACATACTGGAGGGAACGCCTCCCCCGCCTGAAGGACGCTCCATGAAGCTCACCCGCCCCGTCTCCTGGTTCCTTGCAGCGTTCGGCATCTGGTCTTGGGTGATCTGGGCAACCTTCGCTAAGAACCTCTGGAAGGACTCCGGAGGCCAGGCGTTCGTGAACGGCGACCACTCCCAGCCCACCGCCTTCTTCTGGGTCCACCTGCTGCTTGCCATCACCTCTTTCATCCTGGGGACGGCCGTAGGCATCATCGGTCTCCGGGGCATCCTGGCGAACCGTCGAGCTGTCGAGTAGAGGCCCGGCCGCCCCGTGGGGGACACAAGGCGGCCGGGCCGGTCTGGTCAGCCGATGGTGTTCCCGGGCTTGTCCAGCCACGGGCGGTGCTCACCGGCCACGGTCACGGTCATGCCGAACCGCGTGAGATCCGGCTTGCCGTTGCGCACCCACCAGGCGTGCGCCGCCGTCACTTCGTCCCACAGGTTGCGGGGGCCGGACTGCGAGACGGCGTGCTTGCCGTCCCAGTCGGCAAGGCGGCAGTGGGCGTAGGACTCCCCGTCCCAGACCTCGGCACGGCCGGTGCCGAACCGGTCGTACCCCACCCACACGTCCTGGCGGAACAGGTCCGGCATCCGCAGGCCGATGGCGAAGGCGGCGTGCGTCTGCTCGGCCACCTCAGCGGGGTCGATGCCGGACGCCCCGTGCCGAACGTCCTCGATGTCGAACGCGCCACTGTCCGGCCGTTGGTCGCGCACCCACATGAACGACACGTCCTCGACGAACGGGCCGCTCGCAGACCGGCCGTGCTCAGCCACGGTGAGCCGCAGCAGACCCCCGTTGCAGAACGCCGTCCCGTACGGAATCAGGATGACGCCGCCGGGCTCCACCTGCTCGATGGCCGCAGACGGAACGCGCTGGACGGCAGCAGTGAAGTGGGCCCGCTGGAACGGCGCGCCCTCGGGGTGGCCGAGCGTGCCGTCACCGGCGATGACCGTAGGCCGCAGGTCGGCGGCGTACAGCCGGTACCGGGCCTGGCTCGCAAGGTTCGGGTCCAGTTCGATGCTGGTCACATTCTCGGCACCGATCCGGCGGGCCAGCAGGCCCGCTGTCCAGCCGGTCCCGCTGCCCACCTCCAGGACCCGCATGCCCTCGGCCACGTCCAGGTGCCGGAGCATCTGCGCGACCACGGTGGGCATGGAGCTGGACGACGACGGCGTTTCGGTGCCGTCGTAGACCTGCGTCACAAGGGCCAGGTCAGAGTTGACCAACTCGGCCCAGCGGTCAGGGTGTTCGGCGCGGTCGATCCATGCGCCGTCGTGAAAGATCCGGTCCGGGGTGAACAGGTCGCGCGGGGTGGTGCGGAACGTCTTCTCCCAGTCGGCCGACAGCGCCCCGGACTCCCGGAGCGCGTCGGTCAGCTTGTCCCACGTCATGGCTTCCCTACGGCTTGGACGGCTTGGGCAGGTTGGTGGGCGGCGCGTCCCGCTGGCCGTCGTGCGGCGCGGTGTCGGGCTTGCCGGAGTGCCCACCGCCGCTACCGCCACCGGCCTTGCCGGGGCCGTCTCCGCCCGATCCTCCACCGTGCTTTCCCATGTGCGTTCCCTCCTGTGGGTGAGTTCTGGCGAGACCCAAGGGGGCGGCTCCGTCCGCGAGTTGGGGCGGAGCCGTCCCCTCGGCGGTGTCAGCCGGCGGCCGGGGTCGCCGGGGTGTCCGGCGGCATCGGGCCGGGCGGGCGCTCGGTCGGCGTGTTGCGCATACTGGTGTCTCCTCACAGCGAGGCGGTACCGGGCGCCGGTTGGCGTCCGGGCCGTTCGGTGTTGCGGAACCCGCTCCGGTCGGCTGCCTGCCAGGGAGGACGACCGGGGCGGGAGTTCTTTTGGGCGCGTCAGCGCCTCGGGTGGTTCGCCTCACGCACTCGGGCCAGCAGCACCGCCCGGCACTCCCGTTCCTCCGGGGTCAGGGGCACCTCGGTGCGTTCCTCCGGGGTGAGGTGCGGCCGGGGCCGGGCAGGCCGGTCACGGGGCCACGGGTGGGCCCTCAGCCACTCGAACGAGCACGGGCTCAACGTCCCCGGAGGGGGCCTGTGAGGCCGCCTGGCGGTCGTCCTGGCGGTCACTCATCCGGGCCCGCCAGCGGGTTCGTGCACTCGCCGTCGTCGGCGTGGCGCTGTCGCCACCGGACCAGGTGCCGCGCGATGGTGGGGTTCGTGTCGGCCGGGTACTGCGCTTCGACCCCGTCGAAGTAGGCGCATTTAAGACAGGGGTTCTCCGGCGCGTCGGTGGGCCGCTCAGGGGCCGTGGGGAGCATCCTCACGGCGCACACCCTTTGACGCACTTCGCGTTGTGCTGGTCGCGGAGCCGCTGAATGTCCCGCAAGGCGTCCATGTCCTGAAGCTCCGGCGGGGCCTCTGCGAACACAGCGGCCATGCGGTCGAAGGACCGGCCCACGGGGCACGGCGCGAGTGCCCCACCGGCTGTCTCTGCCGTCGTCATTCGGCCCCCTTGTCGGGGCAGTTATCCGCACCACAAGTGCAGGCGGGCCACTGGCGCAGGTTGCCCTTCCCACCCACCCGGGCCGAGACCTCGGCGTCGTAGTCGTCAAGCGGATTGAAGGTCGCCACCGCCTGGCGACGGGCCGCCTTGTGCTCGGACAGCGTCCTTGCGCTGCCCGCCTTCGCCGTCATGGGTCGCTCCTCCCGCCGAGATGTCACCAAGATCTGGCAGACGCCTGGGACGGTGGAACCTCGCGCAAAGGACACTTCAGAACGTCCCTCGCGCGGTAGAACGTCCCTAGCAAAGGACCGGCGCCTGTGGGGAGACAAGCGAGATGCCGAACGAGAGACTGAAAAGCGCTATGACGTCGGGCGGTTGGAGGTGTTCCGCCCTCGCGGAGAAGGCCGGCGTGGACACCAAGTCGGTTGAGCGGTGGGCCAACCAGAACAGGACGCCCCGCTTAGGGACTGCCCGTCTGGCCGCCGAAGCCTTGGGAGAAGACATGTTCGCCTTGTGGCCAAGTCTGCGGCAGCCCCGTGCCGCACGGGCGATAAGCCCAGAACTGGTGGCGCTGTACGAGCAGCGGGCAGACCTGCCAGTGTCCCTGTTCGTGGACTTGATGGGGAAGGCCACAGAACGCATTGACGTGCTGGTCTACGCTGCCGTCTTCCTTCATGAGGCTTACCCACGGCTCAACGATCTTCTTCGAGAGCGCGCCGCAGCCGGTTGCACTGTTCGGATCGCCCTCGGCGACCCCGACAGTGAGAACGTGAGACAGCGCGGGGAGGAAGAGAAGTTCGGTCACGGCATCGAGTCCCGGTGCCGCCTCGCGCTGATGCACTACCGGCCACTGATCGGGACTCCCGGCATCGAGATCCGCACGCACGGGACCACCCTCTACAACAGCCTGTACCGGGCAGACGACCAGATGCTAGTGAACGCGCACGTGTGGGGAGTCAATGCCTTCGGGGCCCCGGTCTGGCACCTGCGGCAGACCGGCGCAGGCACGCTGTTCGACACCTATGCTGCGAGTTTCGACGCAGTGTGGAACGCCGCCCTACCGGTTGAGGAGAGCTGATCACGTGGCACGCACCGAGTTCTACGACGATCCCAACGCGCCCAAGCCGAACCGGCTGGTGGTGGCAGCGTCCGCAGTGGTGACCGACGACGCAGGCCGCATCCTGCTCCAACGACGCACCGACAATGGCCTGTACGCGCTGCCCGGCGGCACCATGGACCTCGGCGAGTCACTTCCAGGCACCGCCGTCCGGGAGGTCAGGGAGGAGACCGGGCTTGACGTCGAGATCACCGGACTGGTCGGCACGTACACCGATCCTCGCCACGTGATCGCCTACTCGGACGGCGAGGTACGCCAGCAGTTCAACGTCTGCTTCACCGCGCGCATCACGGGCGGGCACCTACGGATCTCCAACGAGTCGACCGACCTCCAGTTCGTAGCCCCGGACAACATTGGAGACCTGCCAATGCACCACACCCAGCAACTCCGGCTTCAGCACTTCCTGGAGCACCGCGCGACCCCCTACCTCGGGTAAGGGCCACAGACGGCGAAAGGCCCCCGCCCTGCCCAGCGAGGGCAGAACGGGGGCAAGGGGCCGCTCAGCGGTCCCGGTAGGGACGTCGGCGCCACAGTCCACGGTCGTCCTGCCACAGGCCGACTGTGGCAGGGGGAAGGCACCAGCGGGCGTGGTGCGGGCCGGTCCGGTGGGCGTCGCCCGCTCGGGTGCTGGCGAACGTCTCACAGCAGGCCGGGCAGTGCTCGGCGCGCAGGCCGGACCAGGACCGCCCGCACTGCCGCCGATCGGCGTAGCGGAGGCCCCTCGTACGGAGGACCGCACCGGCGTGGCGGGCGACAAGCGCCCGAAATGGGTACGGTCTGCCCGTGCTCACACGTCGTCACAAATTCGCGCAGCTGTTCGTCGCGGTCACCGCGGTCCTCCCGGCCGTGCTCGCCGCCCCCGGGGCGGTCGCGGCCCCGCAGGAGCCGCCGCCGGCCGCTCCCGCGGTCGGCGGCGAGCGGCTCGGACGCTCCGGGGTCCAGGTCTCCCCGCTGGCCGGCGCCCCGGCGCTGCCGGGGGACCTCACCGGCGAGTCGTGGATGGTCTCCGACGCCACGACCGGTGACGTGCTGGCGGCCAGCAACCCGCATCGGCGGCTCCCCCCGGCCAGCACCCTGAAGATCCTCTTCGCCGACACCGTCCTGCCCAAGTTCGACCGCAACACGGTGCACAAGGTCGCCGACGAGGAGATCCTCGGGATCGGTGCCGGCAGCAGCCTGGTCGGCATCAAGGAGAACCTCGACTACCGGGTCGAGGACCTGTGGCGCGGGGTGTTCCTGAGCTCGGGCAACGACGCCGTGCACGTCCTGGCGCACATGAACGGCGGCGTGCAGCAGACCGTCACCGAGATGCAGTCCCGCGCCGACGCCCTGCAGGCCCGGGACACCCGGGTGATCTCCCCGGACGGCTACGACATGGACGGGCAGGTCTCCTCGGCCTACGACCTGTCGCTGTTCGCCCGGGCCGGCCTGCGCAATCCCGACTTCCGGATGTACTGCGCCACCCGGGAGGCGCAGTTCCCCGGCGCGGTGGACCAGAACACCGGTCGGCGCGGCAGCTTCGGGATCGCCAACACGGACCGGCTGCTGGGCAAGTACCCCGGTCTGATCGGGGTGAAGAACGGTTTCACCACCAACGCCGGCTCGACCTTCGTCGGCGCCGCCGAGCGGAACGGCCGCACGCTGCTGGTGACCGTGATGCACCCGGACAGCTACCAGCAGGTCTACGACGAGACGGCGGCCCTGCTGGACTGGGGCTTCGCGGCGGCCGGCAAGGTGCAGCCGGTCGGCAAGCTGGTCGACGAGCTCCCGCCCGACGGCGAGCCCACCGGCCAGGCCGGCGGCACCGCCGGCGCGCCCCCGCCGCACTCCACCCCCGCCGACCGGGCCGCCGCCGCCCCCGCTGCCGCCGAGGGCGACGGGCTCGGCCTCGGCGGCTGGCTGGCCATCGCCCTGGTGACGGCCGCGGCCGGCTACGGGGTGCTGGTCATGTGGCGCCGCTCCGGGGCGGCCCGCTGACACCTGCCGGACGGACGGCCCGGCCTCACTCCCGAGGCCGGGCCGCCGTCGTGTCCGCGGCCGCTTCCGCCTCGTCGGCCGCCGCCAGCAGCGCCCGGCCGTGCTCCCGGGTGCGCTCCCGGGCGGCCACCGGATCGGCCATCGCCGTCCAGGCCACGCAGTACATCAGCAGCCGGGAGACGAAGTTGATCCACAGCAGCAGCGCCACCGGCACGCCGAAGGCGCCGTACAGGCTCTTCCCGGCGACGGAGCCGAGGTAGGACGCGAGCAGGACCTTCAGCAGCTCGAACCCGACCGCGCCGATCAGCGCGCCCTGCAGCACGTCGCGCCGGCGCTGGCCGCCGATCCCGGGGAACGGCGCCAGCAGGTAGGCGAAGAGCAGCGTGTCGCACGCTATGGCGATGAGCACGCCGGCCCCGGTCAGCAGGTAGCCGCTGCCGAGCCCGGTCCAGTCGGCGATCCGCCCGGCCAGCGTCGTCCCGGCGGTGGAGGCGGCCACCGAGATCAGCGAGACCACGCCGAGGCCGCCCAGCACTGCGCAGTCCCAGCCCTTGCGCAGCACCAGGTTGGTGTCGTCGTCGGGCAGCTGCCAGACGTCCCGGATCGAGGTGCGCATGGTGTCCACCCAGCCGAGGCCGGAGACCAGCAGCAGTGCCCCGCTGACCAGCCCGACGGCGCCCGCGTTGGCCACCAGGGACGGCAGGTTGAGCGCCTCCGAGATGCCCGGCAGCTGGTCGGAGATGTGCTTCTGCAGGTTCGCCACCTGGCTGCTGTCGAGCGTCGAGACGGCGATCGCCAGGCCCACCGTGAGCAGCGGGAACAGGGCGAGGAAGCCGAAGAAGGTGACCGCACCGGCCAGCCGGTTGCCCCGGGCCGCGGAGAAGTACTCGTACACCCGGTACGGGCGGCTGCGCAGCACCCGTGCCACGAGCGGGCCGACGACCGGAAGGCGGGTCAGGAAGTCCACCCGACCGGTTATACCGGCCCGTCCTCCGAATGGCCGTCAGGCTCGGCCGAAGACAGGCCCCGGCCTCTAGCGCTTGACGAGGCGGCGGGCCCGGGCGAGGGCGCGGACGGCCTGGTAGGCGCCGTAGCGGCCGTGGCCGAGCAGTTCGGTGCGCACGCCGTCCACGCCGGGCGGCGGGCGGTAGCCGGCCGGGCGGAGCCGGGCGCAGTGGGCGGCGGCGCGGCGGAAGTACTCGCGGCGGTCGCCGGGCGGGATCCGGCCGGGCTTGGAGACGACGGTGTTGAGGTGGTGCAGCATCCGGCCGTAGACGACCGGGCGCCAGTGGTCGAGGTCGGGGCGGCGGTCCAGGAAGGCGAAGACCAGGCCGTACTGGGCGAAGACGTCGAAGTGCTTGCGGCTGGCGGTGGCCAGGATGTTGCCGCCCTCCTGGCGCTGGCGGTAGTGCACGCCGACCTCGTCGAGCAGGGTGATCCGGGCCGCGGCGAGCAGCGCCGGGTACGTCCAGGGGGTGTCCTCGTAGTAGCCGGCCGGGAAGACCAGCTGCTGCGCGGTGACGAAGTCGCGGCGGTAGGCCTTGTTCCAGACCACCTGGAGCAGGTCGAGCAGGTCGGGGCGGGCGGCGAGGTCGAAGACGTCCGGGGAGGCGGCGCCGAACACGTGGGCGGAGGCGGCCCGGGTGATCCGGCCGTCGGCGTAGGTGCGGGCGTAGTCGTAGACCAGGACGTCCGGGTCGCCGGTGGCGGCGAGCCGGTCGTCGACGCTCTTGAGCAGCTGGGGGGTGAGCGTGTCGTCGCTGTCGAGGAAGATCACGTAGTCCCCGGTGGCCACCTCCAGGCCGGCGTTGCGGGCCCGACCGAGGCCGACGTTCTCGGGCAGGTGCAGCACCCGGATCCGCGGGTCGGCGGCGGCGGCCTCGTCGAGCATCGGGCCGCAGCGGTCCGGGGAGCGGTCGTCCACCGCGATCAGTTCGAGGTCCGGGCCGCCCTGGCCGAGCACCGAGTCGAGACACTCGGCGAGGTAGTCCTGGACCTGGTACACGGGGACGATCACGCTGAAGCGGGGCACGGGCCCAGCGTAGTGGCCCGAAGGGCCCCATGGCCCGGAAGGTAGGATCGGTGCGCACGTACGCACCGATCCAAAGTGCGGCCAGGCCCTCAACGGGCTGCCACGCTCCTTCCCGAGAAAGGCCTGCGTAGCCGATGGCTCCCCGCCTCTCCATCGTCGTTCCGATCTACAACGTCGAGCGTTACCTGGTCGAATGCCTCGACTCGATCGCCGCCCAGACCTTCACGGACTTCGAGTGCGTCATGGTCGACGACGGTTCGAAGGACGACAGCGCGGCCCTCGCCGAGGCGTACGCGGCCAAGGACTCGCGGTTCCGCCTGGTCCGCCAGGTGAACAAGGGCCTCGGCGCGGCCCGCAACACCGGCATCCGGCACATCGACCCGGACGCCGAGTTCCTGTGCTTCGTCGACAGTGACGACTCGATGCCGCCGAGCGCGTACGAGCTGATGATCAACACCCTGGACGAGACCGGCTCGGACTTCGCCACCGGCAACGTGCTGCGGTTCCGCGCGGTGGGCTACTACCAGTCCGGCGGGCACTCGAAGCCGTTCAAGGAGACCAGGCTCAAGACGCACATCACCGAGATCCCGGCGCTGGTCACCGACCGCACCGCGTGGAACAAGGTGTACCGCCGCTCCTTCTTCGACGCGGCCGGCATCCTCTACCCCGAGGGCATCCTGTACGAGGACGCGCCGGTCAGCGTGCCGCACCACTACCTCGCCAAGAGCGTGGACGTCCTCTCCGAGCCGATCTACCACTGGCGCGAGCGCGAGGTCGGCGAGATGTCGATCACCCAGATGCGCACCAACCCCAAGGGCCTGATCGACCGCGTCGCCTCGGTCGAGCTGGTCCGCGGCTGGCTGCGGAAGCAGACCGAGCCGCGCTTCGCCCAGTACCTGCGCTCCTACGACGAGAACACCCTCGTCGAGGAGATCCCGATGTTCTTCTGGTCCGTCGTGGACGGCGACAGGGAGTACCGGGACGCCTACATCAAGAACGTCAGCCGGCTGCTGCGGTCGATCGGCCCCGAGCAGGTCCGCAAGCTGCGGGCGCCGCTGCGGCTGAAGTACCACCTGACCCTGCAGGGCCGGATCGACGAGTTCGTCGAGCAGATCAAGTACGAGGGCGAGAGCAACGGCGGTGTCCAGGCCCGCGGTCTGCTGCGCCCGTACGCCGACTACCCGTTCCTGCGCGGCGGGCGCAAGAGCGTGCCGTCCGGCGTGCTCAAGCTGGACAACTCGCTGGTCATGCGCAGCCGGCTGTACGAGACGGCGTGGGCCGGCGGACGGCTTCAGCTGACCGGGCACGCCTACCCGGAGCAGCTGGGCGCGGGCAACAAGCACGACATGGTCCGCACCCTGGTGCTGCGCGAGGCCAAGGGCCGCCGGGTGATCGCGGTGCCGATGAAGACCCAGTACAGCCCCGAGGCCACCGCCAGCTGCCACCACGACCTGTACAACTGCGACTGGGCCGGCTTCACCGTCGCCGTCGACCCGAAGAAGTTCAAGCACCGCGGCCAGTGGAAGGACGGCAACTGGCGCGTCCTGGTGGCCGGCGCGGGCAAGGGCGGCGTGTACAAGGGCCGGGTGTCGGCCGGCTGGAGCGACACCGCGCAGTACATCCCGGCGCACTGGGTCGAGCCGGACGTGCGGATCGTGCCGTGGGTCCGGGACGGCTTCGTCTACCTGCGGGTGGAGACGGTCCGGGCCCGGGTGACCGGCCTGGCCTCGCACGGCGGCCGGGTCGAGGTGTCGGGCGCGGCCCGCTCCGGCGCGAGCTTCGCCGGGGCCCGGCTGCGGCTCACCCACGTCGAGTCCGACCGCGAGCTGGCCTTCCCGCTGGAGCTGGGCGCGCCGGTCGGCAGCCTGCAGCCGTTCAGCGTGTCCTTCCCGGTGGCCGAGCTGACCGCCGTCCGCGAGGCCTGGGCCGAGCTGGACCCGGTGGCCGTCGAACGCGGCCGCGACCGCTGGGACACCGCGCTGGTCCTGGCCGACGGCAGCACCGTCCCGGTGGCCTGGGACGACCGCAACGCCCCCGGACAGCTGCACCTTCCGCTCAACCCGGACGCCCCGGCCGACCGGCGCCGGGTGCTCTACTCCAAGCCCTCCCCCGGCGGGTACCTGCAGTTCTCCGACCAGTTGCTGCAGCCGGTGGTGGACGAGGTCTCCGCCCGCGGCGCGGACGGCTTCCTGCTCAGCGGCTCGTTCCCGCTGCCCGGCGCGCACCGCTGGGAGCTGGTGGTCCGGCACGACTGGCGCGAGGAGGAGCACGTCTACCCGGTGGAGATCGCGGACGGCCGGTTCCGGACCGCGCTCCCCGCCGTGCCGACGGCCTCCTTCGCCGGCCGGGTGCCGCTCGCCCAGGGCACCTGGAACGTCTTCTTCCGCCCGGTCGACACTCCGGCCGAGGAACTGCCGAGCGCGTACGCGCTGATCGCGCCGGACTGCTTCGGCGCGCTGCCGCTGGAGGTGGAGTCCCGCGGCAAGCGCATCGTGCTGGAGCGCCGCCACCACGACGGCCTCTCCCTGGAGTCGCACTCGGCCCTGCTGCCGGAGGAGCGCAGCGGCTACCGCCAGCGCCAGCTGCGGTCCGTCGACTACCCGAACGCCCGCCGGCACCCGGTGCGCGACACCGTGCTCTACAACGTCGGCCTCGGCGGCCTGTACGCCGACTCGCCGCGGGCGATCCACGAGGAGCTGGTCCGCCGCGGCCTGCCGCTGGAGCACCTGTGGGGCAGCGACGACCTCCAGGCCGATCTGCCGCAGACGGCGAGGGCGCTCCGGCTGTGGAGCCCGGAGTGGTTCGAGGCGCTGGCGACCGCCAAGTACATCGTCACCAGCACCCACCTGCCCGACTTCTTCGTCCGCCGCCCCGGCCAGGTGGTCGTGCAGACCTGGCTCGGCAGCCCGCTGAAGCAGATCGGCTTCGACTTCGAGAAGGTCTGGTTCACCGACGCGAACTACCTGAAGGGCCTCGCCAAGGAGGTGCCGAACTGGAACCTGCTGGTCGCCGGCAACAGCTGGTCGGCCCCGGTGCTGCGACGCGCGTTCGAATACAAGGGCGAGATCCTCGAAAGCGGTTCGCCCCGGAACGACCTGCTCTTCGCGGCCGACCGGGAGAAGACCGCCGAACAGGTCCGCGAACGGCTCGGCCTGCCCGAGGGCAAGAAGGTCGTGCTGTACGCGCCGACCTGGCGCGAGGACCGGCGCCGGCCGAACGGCGGGTACCAGATGGACCTGCGGATCGACCTGGCGGCGGCCAAGGCCGCGCTCGGCGACGACCAGGTGCTGCTGGTGCGCCGGCACAGCGTGATGTGCGGCCAGATCCCGGGCGCCGGCAACGGCTACATCTGGGACGTCGGCAGCTACCCCGACATGGCGGAGCTGCTGCTGATCGCCGACGTGCTGATCACGGACTACTCGGCGAGCATGTTCGACTTCGCGGCGACCGGCAAGCCGATCCTGTTCTTCACCTACGACCTGGAGCACTACCGCGACAACCTCCGCGGGTTCAGCCTGAACTTCGAGGCGGAGGTACCCGGCCCGCTGCTGGCCACCTCCGAGGAACTGGTCGAGGCGCTCGGCCGGGTGGACGAGGTCGCGGCCGAGCACGCCGACAAGTCGGCCGCGTTCCGCGAGGCGTACTGCGACCTGGACGACGGCAAGGCCTCCGCCCGGGTGGTCGACGCGATGCTCCGCACGGAGTAGTCCGGAGCACCTCGGCACACCCCCGAGGGCCCCGCAGAGGCGCCCGACGCGAACCGCGTCGGGCGCCTCTGCGCTTTCCTGGGAGCTTCCTGGAAGTTTCCTGAGAACATTCCAACCCTTTACGCATGCATTGCACTCGAACTAGTGTTTCGTTGACGAATTTCACGGGAAATTCTCTGGTCCGTACGGTTGACCCCGGACGGTGTCCCGGTATGGGATGTCAATTCGGCCCCCGTCCCGTTCGGCATCGGTCCGGCGGCCCCGGTCCACCGCCCATGGCCCGGTTCCCGTCCCGAAGGGCCCCCGCCATGCCCGTGCTCACACGGTTCGTCCTTCCGCACGCCGCCCCCCGTGTGAGCACCGACCAACCCGCAGCCGACGAGGACGTCGCCTTCGGCCTGCTGCGCGCCCGCTGGACCGGCCGCGGCCTGGAGCTCACCGGCTTCGCCCGCCCGGACGACCTCGACACCGGCCGCCCCGGCTCCGCCTGGACCTGGCTGACCCTGCGCCACCCCGACGGGACCCGGCCGCCCGTCCACCTGCGCTCCCGGCCCCGCCGGCTGCCCGAGGTCACCGACGACAGCGCCCAGCCCGAGTTCAACCACGACTGGTCCGGCTTCACCGCCCTGATCGAGCCCGGCCGGCTGCGCCACGGCACCGACTGGCTGCTCGGCGACTGGCAGATCGAGGCCACCCTGTTCATCCGCCCGCGCCCCACCCGGCTGCGCCGCCGGTACGGCGCCCTGGCCCCGCACTGGTGCGGCTCCGGCGAGTACCCGCCGGCCCACTGGGTGGACCACGACGTCCGCCTCCAGCCGCACTTCGTCGACGGTCGGCTGCGGCTGCTGCTCGAACGCCCCGGCGTCCGGCTCACCCACGCCACCCCCACCGCCGACGGCCTCGACCTGCGCGGCACCGCGGACTCCTGCCCGGCCGGCACCGTGCTGCGGCTGCGCCACCGGCAGAGCGACGCCGTGATCGAACGGCCGGTCGCCCGCACTGGCAACGCCTTCGCCGTCCACGTGCCGTACCGGCCGCTCACCGCCGACGGCCGCGGCAGTGAGGAACTGGAGCACTGGGACACCGAGTTCCTGCACCCCGACGGCAGCACCGAACAGCTCTGCCTGGACGACCGCGGCGGCCCGGTGGCCGGCCAGCACCGGCTGCCCGACGCCCCGGACCGCGCCCTCTACCTCAAGCACCTCGCCGACGGCCGGCTCCAGCTCTGCGTCCAGCCCGCGGCCGGCCTGGTCGAGCGGATCGCCGTCCGGGCCGGCGGCTTCGAGCTCACCGGCCGCTGCCCGGACCGCTCCGCGGACCGACTGGAGCTCGTACTGCGGCACACCGGCACCGCGGGCGAGGTCCGCACCCCCGTCGAGGCCGACCCGGACGGCCGGTTCAAGGTCCTGCTGCCCGCCACCCGCACCGGCTCGGACGGCACCGCGCTGCCCCTGCGCAAGGGCATCTGGGAGGCCGTGCTGACGCCCGCCGGGCGGCCCGGCCCGAGCCGCCCGCTGCTCGCCGCCCCCGCCGCCCTGCCCGCCCTGCCCGCCGCCACCACGGCCGGCGGCAAGCGGATCCTGCTCCAGCGCCGCTGGCACGACACCCTGCTGGTGGACTCCACCCCGGTGCTCACCCCCACCGAGCGCAGCGCCTGGACGCAGAGCCGCCAGCGCGCCGTCCACTACCCCGCCGCCCGCCGCGAGCCGCTGCGCGAGGCCGTGCTGTACGACGTGTTCGGCGGCCGGGGCTACGCCGACTCGCCGCGCGCGGTGCACGCCGAACTGGCCCGCCGCGGCGCGCCGTTGGAGCACCTCTGGGTGGTCGACGACGCCCAGGCCGAACTGCCGCCCGGGGTCCGGGCCGTCCGGATCTGGAGCCCGGAGTGGTACCGCGCGCTGGCCACCTGCCGGTACCTGGTCGGCAACACGCACTTCCCGGACTTCCTGGAGCGCCGCCCCGGCCAGGTGGTGCTGCAGACCTGGCACGGCTCGCTGCTGAAGCGGATCGCCCACGACGTCGACAACCCCTGGCTGGCCGACCACGGCTACCTGGAGGCGCTCGACCGGGAGACCCCGCAGTGGAGCCTGCTGCTCTCCCCCAGCCCGTTCGCCACCCCGATCCTGCGCCGCGCGTTCCGCTACGACGGCGAGATCCTGGAGGCCGGCTACCCGCGCAACGACGTGCTCGCCCGCCCCGACGAGCACACCGCCGCGGCCGTCCGCCGCCGGCTCGGCATCCCGGAGGGCAAGCGGATCGTGCTGTACGCGCCGACCTGGCGCGAGGACCAGCGGCGCGGCGACGGCGACGGCTTCCGGCTCGACCTGCGGCTGGACCTCGACCACGCCCGGCGCCTGCTCGGCCGGGACCACGTGCTGCTGGTCCGCCCGCACGCGCACGTCCGCGATCCGCTGCCGGGCGCCGGGGACGGCTTCCTGTACGACTGCGGGGACTACCCCGACCCGCAGGAACTGCTGCTGATCGCGGACGTCCTGGTGACCGACTACTCGTCGATCATGTTCGACTTCGCGGTCACCGGCCGCCCGGTGCTCTTCTTCACCTACGACCTGGAGCACTACCGCGACACCCTGCGCGGCTTCTACTTCGACTTCGAGCCGCAGGCCCCCGGCCCGCTCGTCCCCACCTCGGCCGGGCTGCTCGGCGCGCTGCGCGAACTCGCCGACACCGGCGCGGACCTGCCGCCCGGGTACGCCGAGCGCCACCGGCGCTTCCGGGCCGAGCACTGCGTCCTGGACGACGGCGGCGCGTCCCGCCGGGTGGTCGACCGGATGCTCGAACTCGGAAGGTCAGTCCGGTAGTTCAGGAGAACGGGTAGCTCCGCCAGGGCCGCCAGACCTCGTCCGCGTCGAAGCGGGAGAGGCCGAAGCCCGGCACCGGGAAGGCCGCCCGGAAGCCGCGCGCCTGCGCGTACGCCTGGTCCAGCACGTCATCCGGCAGGCCGTGCGCGACCGTCACGTGCGGGTGGTACGGGAAGGCCAACTCGCGGGCCAGCGGGCCGGAGCGGACGTCCGCCTCCAGCAGCCGGCACTCCTGCGCGCCCTCCTCGACCCGGACGAACACCACCGGGGAGACCGGGCGGAAGGTGCCGGCGCCGCGCAGCAGCATCCGGAACGGCCGGTGCGCGGCCGCCACCGCCGCCAGGTGCTCCTCGATCTTCGGCAGCGCCTCGGCCGGCACCTCGGTCGGCGGCAGCAGGGTGACGTGCGTCGGTATCGACCGGGCCAGCGGATCACCGTGCCCGGCCCGGGCGTCCTGGATCTCCACACCGTACGGATCCGGAACGCTCACGGACACGCCGATGGTGACGGCCCCGGGGAGACCGTCACCATCGGGCAGGCGTGTGAGGGGAGTCACCGCTTGGCGGCCGGGAGGAAGCCGATCCGGTCGTACACCGTCTCCAGCGTCTGCGAGGCCACCTCGCGGGCCTTCTCGGCGCCGATCGCCAGCACCCGGTCCAGCTCGGCCGGATCGTCCAGGAAGGAGCGGGTGCGCTGCTGGAAGGGGGTGACCCACTCGGTGAACAGCTCGGCCAGCTCGGTCTTCAGGGCGCCGTACATCTTGCCCTCGAAGTGCGCGACCAGCTGGTCGATCGACTGGCCGCTGAGCGCGGAGTGGATGCGCAGCAGGTTGGAGACGCCGGGCTTCCCGTCCTCGTCGTAGGAGACGACGGTGCCGGTGTCGGTGACGGCGCTCTTGAACTTCTTGGCGCTGACCTTCGCGTCGTCCAGCAGGTTGACCAGGCCCTTATCCGAGGAGGCGGACTTGCTCATCTTGGCGCCCGGGTCCTGGAGGTCCTGGATCTTCGCCGTCTCCTTGAGGATGTACGGCTTCGGCACCGTGAAGGTCGGGCTGTAGCGGGTGTTGAAGCGCTCGGCGAGGTCGCGGGTGAGCTCCAGGTGCTGGCGCTGGTCCTCGCCGACCGGGACGGCGTCCGCCTGGTAGAGCAGGACGTCCGCGACCATGAGCACCGGGTAGGTGAACAGGCCGACCGTGGTGCTGTCCGCGCCGTGCCGGACGGACTTGTCCTTGAACTGGGTCATCCGGGAGGCCTCGCCGAAGCCGGTGAGGCAGTTCATCACCCAGGCGAGCTGCGCGTGCTCGGGCACGTGCGACTGGACGAACAGGGTGCAGTGCTCCGGGTCCAGGCCGGCGCCGAGCAGCTGGGCGGCGGAGACCCGAGTGTTCTCGCGCAGCTCCTTCGGGTCCTGCGAGACGGTGATCGCGTGCAGGTCGACGACCATGTAGAAGGCGTCGTTCTCCTTCTGCAGGTCCACCCACTGGCGCACCGCGCCCAGGTAGTTGCCGAGGTGGAACGAGCCGGAGGTGGGCTGGATACCGGAGAGAACCCGGGGACGGTCCTTGACCGGACCAGTGACCGCTGCGTTGACCATGCGGGCCATTGTTCCAGTTCCACCGGGCGCTCAGGAAACGTCCGCCCCAGGAGGTTCCGCCAGTGTGACCGCACTCACCCTCACCCGGGCGATCCGCCGGCCCTCCAGCTTGGCCACCGTCAGCAGCACCCCGCCACCGCCCTCGACCGGGACGCGCACCTGGTCGCCGTTCCGGGGCAGCCGGCCCAGCGAGGCGACCAGACAGCCCGCCACCGTCTCGTACGGGCCCTCGGGCAGGGTGGCGCCGGTCTCCTCGGTGAAGTCGCCGAGGTTGAGCAGGCCGTCCAGCTCCATGCCGCCGCCGGCCAGCCGGCGGGTGGCGGCGGTCTCCGGCCGGTCGTACTCGTCCCGGATCTCGCCGATCACCTCCTCGACCAGGTCCTCCAGGGTGACGATCCCGGCGGTGCCGCCGTACTCGTCCACCACGATGGCCAGGTGGTGGCCCTCGCGGCGCATCTCGCCCATCGCCTCCAGCACCCGCTTGGTGCCGGGCAGCAGCTTCACCGGGCGGGCCAGGTCGCGGACCTTGACGGCCTGCTCGCCGCGCGCACCGTACAGGTCGCGGACGTGCACGAAGCCGACCACGGCGTCGGCGCTGCCCTCGACCACCGGGTAGCGCGAGTGCGGCGAGGTGTCCGCCTGGTGCCGGACGGCGGCCAGCGGGCGTTCGGCGTCCAGGAAGGTCACCTCGGTGCGCGGGACCATCACCTCACGCAGCTGCCGCTCCCCGGCGGAGAACACGTCCGCGATCAACGCCCGTTCGTCGCTGCCGAGTTCGGTGTTGGCGGCGACCAGGCCGCGCAGTTCCTCGGAGCTCATCGAACCGCGGCCGGCGGCCGGGTCCCCGCCCAGCAGGCGGACCATCAGGTTGGTGGAGTGGCCGAGCAGCCAGATCACCGGGCGCAGCGCCACCGACATCACGTCCACCACCGGGGCCGCGATCACCGCGATCGACTCGGCCCGTTGCAGACCGATCCGCTTGGGGGTGAGTTCGCCGAGCACCAGCGAGACGTAGCTGATCACCAGGGTGAGGCCGACCAGGGCGACCGCGTCGGCGACGCCCTCGGTGAGCCCGGCCCGGACGAACAGCGGGGCGACCTTGCCGGCCAGGGTGTCCGCGCCGAAGGCGGCGGACAGGAAGCCCATGCAGGTCACGCCGACCTGGACGGCGGCCAGGAAGCGGTTGGGGTCGGCGGCCAGGTGCGCGGCCCGGGCGGACCGCCGGGTGCCGAGCGCCTCCAGGGTCCGGATCTGGCCCTCGCGCAGCGAGATCAGCGAGATCTCGGCGACGTTGAACAGCCCGCCCAGCAGGATGAAGACGAGGACGAGCAGGGCGTCCCCGAGGGTTTCGTTCACAGCGGGTCAGTGTAGGACCGGTCGGCGCCCGGGGAGTGGAACGAGGAGCGGCGGCCGGTCACACGACGGCCCGCCGCCTCCGGGAAGGAGACGGCGGGCCGTCGGAGAACCGGTGCTGCGGGGCTCAGATGAGGCTCAGCTCCTGGACCGCGTCGCGCTCCTCGGTCAGCTCCTTGACCGAGGCGTCGATGCGGGCGCGCGAGAAGTCGGAGATCTCCAGGCCCTGGACGATCTCGAACTTGCCGTCCTTGGTGGTGACCGGGAAGGAGGAGATCAGGCCCTCCGGGACGCCGTAGGAGCCGTCCGAGACGACGCCCATGGAGGTCCAGTCGCCCTCGGCGGTGCCGTTGACCCAGGTGTGCACGTGGTCGATGGCGGCGTTGGCGGCCGAGGCGGCCGAGGAGGCGCCGCGGGCCTCGATGATGGCCGCGCCGCGCTTGGCGACGGTCGGGATGAAGGTCTCCTCCAGCCAGGCCTGGTCGCTGCCGATGGCCTCGAAGGCCGGCTTGCCGGCGATCTCGGCCTGGAAGACGTCCGGGTACTGGGTGGCGGAGTGGTTGCCCCAGATGGTGACGCGCTTGATGTCGGAGACGGGCGCACCGGTCTTGATGGAGAGCTGGCCGAGCGCGCGGTTGTGGTCCAGGCGGGTCATCGCGGTGAAGCGCTCGGCCGGGACGTCCGGGGCGTTGCGCTGGGCGATCAGGGCGTTGGTGTTGGCCGGGTTGCCGACGACCAGGACCTTGATGTCGTCCGCGGCGTGGCCGTTGATGGCCTTGCCCTGCGGGCCGAAGATGCCGCCGTTGGCCTGCAGCAGGTCGCCGCGCTCCATGCCGGCGGTGCGCGGACGGGCGCCGACCAGCAGCGCGACGTTGGCGCCGTCGAAGGCCTCGTTCGGGTCGGCGGTGATCGTGATGTCGCGCAGCAACGGGAACGCGCAGTCGACGAGCTCCATGGCGGTGCCCTCGGCGGCCTTGAGGCCCTGCGGGATCTCCAGGAGGCGCAGGTTCACCGGCACGTCGGCACCGAGCAGGTGGCCCGAGGCGATGCGGAAGAGCAGCGCGTAGCCGATCTGGCCGGCCGCTCCGGTGATGGTGACGTTGACGGGGGTGCGGGTCATTTCTACCTTCTCCAGCAGATCGCCAGGTGCCCCAGGCACACCGGCGCGCTGGAGCCGAGGATGATCTCTCGACATCGAGAGACCGGCGTCAGGTTATCGCAAAGGGAAGCGTACGCCGCGGGTGCGGGCCTGGCTGATGCGTCACAACGGACGACGGCCCCCGCCCCGGCTTCCGGGGCGGGGGCCGTCACGGGCGCCCTGGTGTCAGTGCTTCGGCCGGCCGATCAACTGGCCGATGTTGTCGAGCACCGGCATCTCCAGCCACGGGTTCGGCTGCGCGACCAGGGTCAGCAGCACGATCGACGCGCCCAGGAAGGTCAGCACGATCACGTCGGTGAAGCGGCTGCGCACCGCCAGCATCCCGACCTCGGGCAGCACCAGCCGCAGGACGGCCCCGAGCAGCACCCCGCCACCGAGGATCAGCAGCCCGTACTTGAAGCCGTCCTTGAAGTCGGCGAACCAGGTGACCGCGAGGCCGGCCCCGACCACCAGCAGGACCAGCGTTATCGGCCACTGCCGGACGGGCAGGGTGTGGTCACGTCCGAGGGCTGCGGCCGCGCCCTCGGGCGGCAGGGTGCCGGTGGTCTTGACCGGCCTGCGCCGGGTCCGCGCCGGTCGCGGTTCCGTCATGCTCGCCGTCCCTCGTGGTGGTGTCGGTCGCGGGGTCAGACGCCGGCGCGGCGCTCGGCCGCCTCGACGATGTTGTTGAGCAGCATCGCGCGGGTCATCGGGCCCACGCCGCCGGGGTTCGGGGAGATCCAGCCGGCCACCTCGGCCACGCCCGGGTGCACGTCCCCGACGATCTTGCCCTCGCTGCGGCTGACGCCCACGTCCAGCACCGCCGCGCCCGGCTTGACGTCCTCCGGCTTGACCAGGTGCGGCACGCCCGCGGCGGCCACGATGATGTCGGCCTTGCGCAGGTGGGCGCCCAGGTCCCGGGTGCCGGTGTGGCACAGGGTCACGGTGGCGTTCTCGCTGCGGCGGGTCAGCAGCAGGCCGATCGAGCGGCCGACGGTGATGCCGCGGCCGACCACGACCACCTCGGCGCCGTTGATCTCGACGCCGTGCCGGCGCAGCAGCTCGACGATGCCCAGCGGGGTGCAGGGCAGCGGCCCCTCGATGCCCAGGGCGAGCCGGCCGAGCGAGGTCGGGTGCAGGCCGTCCGCGTCCTTGTCCGGGTCCATCAGCTCCAGGACCGGGTTCTGGTCCAGGCCCTTGGGCAGCGGCAGCTGGACGATGTAGCCGGTGCAGGAGGGGTCGGCGTTGAGCTCGCGGACGACGTTCTCGACGTCCTCCTGGCTGGCGGTGGCGGGCAGCTCGCGCTGGATCGAGGCGATGCCGACCTCGGCGCAGTCCTTGTGCTTCCCGTTGACGTACCAGCGGCTGCCCGGGTCGTCGCCGACCAGGACGGTGCCGAGGCCGGGCGTGACGCCCTTCGCCTTGAGGACCGCCACGCGGGCGGCGAGTTCGGACTTGATCGCGGCGGCGGTGGCCTTGCCATCGAGAATCTGGGCAGTCATGACCCCATTCTCCCGGATCGGGGCAAGCCGCCGTACCAGGGCCCGTCGTCGAACTCCCTTCGTCGCCCGGCAGGCGGGAGTTCGAGGGCCGCCCCGCTCCCGTCGTCCGGTCGGACGGGTGCGGAAGGCCCGGGCGACGTTGCGGTTGCGCCACAGTCTCGGCCCGGCGCGCGGAACCGGCTGGACACGGCCCCGCCGTCCGGTTGACGATATGCGGGCATTCCCTGCCGCGACCCGGCCCGGTGACGGGCCGACGGACACCCGGCGGGGGCGTATCCGGGGGAAAGAGCACGTGAGCCGACCATTTCAGACCGACCCGCCCGACCACCGCGGTGCCGTCCTGCCCGCGGCGAGCCCGTCGACGACTCCGCTCGCACCGCTCCCAGCGCGCTCACCACGCGTCTGAGCCGACCGTGCCCGGCTCCGCTCCGGGCTGTCACTCCCCTCCGTTAGCGTCCCGTTCGACCGGCGACCCGACTCGCCAACCGGAACCGGGCCCTCCGTCCCGTCCCCACGTCCCCGCAACTGCCCGGAGGCATCCATGAGTTACCCGCCCGACCCGAACAACCCGTACGGCCAGCCGCCGCAGGCCCCCGGCTACGGCTACCCCCAGCAGGCCCCGCCGGCCGGGTACGGCTACCCGCCGCCCGCACCGGGCTACGCCGCCGCGCCGGGCTACGGCTACCCGCCGGCCGTCCCGCAGTCGATGCCGGGCCTGGTGGTCACCACCCGGGTGCTGCTGTTCATCATCGGTGCCGTGCAGATCATCGGTGCGGGCATCTACCTGATAGCCGCGGCGGCGGCCAAGGAGGTCACCAACCGGGCCCAGCAGATCGACGGGAGCGACCCGTTCGGCGGGTTCGGCAACGCGGCGGCCGGCGTGCTGGTGGTCGTGGGCGTCCTGTGCGCGCTGTTCGCGGCGTTCTCCATCACGGTGGGCGTGAAGTTCGGCAAGGGCGGCCCCGCGGTCCGCATCACCACCCTGGTGTACGGCTCGTTCGGCGCGCTGCTCGGCCTGCTGGGGCTGCTCGGCTCGTTCGCCAACGGCGGCAACCCGATCGGCATCGTCTTCACGCTGATGTGGCTCGCGGTCTCGATCACGATGATCGTCGGGATGAGCGTCAAGGACGGCGTCGCCTGGTTCGCCCGGCCGCGTTACTGACCGGCCCGGTCCGAACCGATCGGACGACGAGCGGCCCGGCTCCCCTTCCGGAGGAGCCGGGCCGCTCTGTCATGCCGTCACCCGGTCAGTGCGCCGGGCGAGCGGTGGAACGCGATCAGTGGAAGAAGTGCCGGGCGCCGGTGAAGTACATCGTCACCCCGGCCTCGGCGGCCGCCGCGACGACCTCCTCGTCCCGGATCGAACCGCCCGGCTGGACGATCGCCCTGACGCCGGCCGCGATCAGGATGGCCGGACCGTCCGCGAACGGGAAGAACGCGTCCGAGGCCGCGTACGCGCCCTTGGCCCGCTCCCCGGCCCGCTCGACCGCGAGCTTGCAGGAGTCGACCCGGTTGACCTGGCCCATGCCGACGCCCACCGAGGCGCCGTCCTTGGCCAGCAGGATCGCGTTGGACTTGACGGCCCGACAGGCCCGCCAGGCGAAGGCCAGCTCGGCCAGCTCGGCCTCGGACAGCGCCTCGCCGGTGGCCAGCCGCCAGTTCGCCGGGTCGTCGCCCTCGGCGTGCACCCGGTCGGCGTCCTGCAGCAGCACGCCGCCGGAGACCGGGCGCAGCTCCTGGCGGTTGGCCGGCGCCTCGGGGGCCAGCAGCACCCGCAGGTTCTTCTTCCGGGCCAGCACCTCGACGGCGCCGTCCTCGAAGCCGGGGGCCACCACGACCTCGGTGAAGATCGGGGCGATCTGCTCGGCCAGCTCGACGGTGACCGGGCGGTTGACCGCGATCACGCCGCCGTACGCCGAGACCGGGTCGCACTCGTGCGCCTTGCGGTGCGCCTCGGCGACGTCCGCGCCGGTCGCGATGCCGCACGGGTTGGCGTGCTTGATGATCGCGACGGCCGGCTCGGCGTGGTCGTACGCGGCGCGGCGGGCGGCGTCGGTGTCGACGTAGTTGTTGTACGACATCTCCTTGCCGTGCAGCTGCTTCGCGCCGGCCAGACCGCCGCTGCCGTCGCTGTACAGCGCGGCGCCCTGGTGCGGGTTCTCGCCGTAGCGCAGCACGTTCTGCCGCTCCCAGGTGGCGCCCAGGAACTCGGGGAACCGCTCGTCGCTCGGCGCGTAGCCGGCCTCGAACCAGGAGGCGACCGCGACGTCGTACGCGGCGGTGTGCGCGAAGGCCGCACCGGCCAGGCGCTTGCGGGTGGCCAGGTCGAAGCCGCCCTCCCGGACGGCCCGCAGCACGTCGTCATAGCGGGCCGGGTCGACCACCACGGCCACCGACGGGTGGTTCTTGGCCGCGGCGCGGACCATGCTCGGGCCGCCGATGTCGATCTGCTCGACGCACTCGTCCGGGGTGGCGCCCGAGGCGACGGTGGCCTTGAACGGGTAGAGGTTCACCACGACCAGGTCGAAGGGCTCGACGCCCAGCTCGGCCAGCTGCGCGCGGTGCGACTCCAGCCGCAGGTCGGCGAGCACGCCGGCGTGCACGCGGGGGTGCAGCGTCTTCACGCGCCCGTCCAGGCACTCCGGGAAGCCGGTCAGCTCGGAGACCTCGGTCACCGGGACCCCGGCGGCGGCGATCCGGCCGGCGGTGGAGCCGGTGGAGACGATGGCGACCCCGGCGGCGTGCAGGCCCTGGGCCAGCTCCTCCAGACCGGTCTTGTCGTACACGCTGATCAGCGCGCGACGGATCGGACGGATGTTCTCCGAAACGGGGGGCGTGGTGGAGCTGGCGCTCATGCTCCCACCTCGCTGCGCTCGGCGGGCGCTGCGCGCCAGGCACCTTCCTTGACGACTCGTTCGCTGCGCTCACTCATGTGCCGGAATCCATACCTTTCGGTCCTCGATGCGGTGACCCTCGCGGGCCAGCCGGCCCACGACGTCGACGAGCAGCTTGCGCTCGACAGTCTTGATGCGCTCGTGCAGCGCTTCGCCGCCATCGGCGTGGTCGGCGTCGACGACCTCGACGACGCCCTGCGCGATGATCGGCCCGGTGTCCACCCCGGCGTCGACCAGGTGGACGGTGCAGCCGGTGACCCTCACCCCGTACGCGAGCGCGTCGGTGACGCCGTGGGCGCCGGGGAAGGACGGCAGCAGTGCGGGATGGGTGTTGACGATCCGCCCGGCGAAGGCCGCGACGAACTCGGGACCGAGGATCTTCATGAAGCCGGCCGTGACCACCAGGTCCGGCTCGTGGGCGGCGACGGCCGCGGTCAGCGCGCGGTCCCAGTCGGCCCGGTCGGAGAAGTCCTTCACCCGGTGGACGAAGACCGGCAGGCCCGCCTTCTCGGCCCGCTCCAGGCCCGCGATGCCGTCGCGGTCCGCGCCCACGGCGATGATCTCGGCGCCGTACGCCGGATCGGCGGCGGCGTCGATCAGTGCCTGCAGATTGGTGCCGGAACCGGAGACCAGCACCACCAGGCGGGCCGGTCCGGGCGTACGGGGCGGGAAGAGCTGAGCGGGGGCGGCGGCCACTGCGCGATTCTCCGTAGGTCGGGCGCCGCCCGCTGGTACGTCCACCGGCGGTGGGGCCACTACGAACGGCAGGTCGAGCGAGGGGGAACACCAGGAGAACCCGCCGCGACGCGGGCACCCGGGAACCTATCTGAGCTGCTGACCGTCACCACGATAACGGCTGGTCGGACGGCCTCCGCACCCTCGCGGCGGCGCTACGCGCGTAGTTGAGACGGGGATCTCCTCCGGCCCCCGCGGCGGAGTCGCCGGGGCACGGGCCCGCCCGGCACCCGCACAGCGGGCAGGCCGCCGGAGGGTCGGCGAACGGCTGCGGGATCATAGGAGGCGCGGGAGACCGCCTCTCCGACCGAGAAGGAATGGCTGAACCATGAGCAGCGGTGACGACACCGGCGAGCGCAACCCCTTCGCGCCGCCGCCGGCGGATGCCCCGGACCAGCCGTGGCAGCCGCGCAACCCCTGGCCCGGCGAGGGCCAGGACGGCACCGGCGGCCAGGGCGCCGGCGAACGCCCGCAGCTCCCGCCGCCGCACCCCTGGGGCCCCGGCCGGCCCGAGGACAGCCGCCCCCACCCCCCGGCCCCGCAGCCGCCCAAGCTCGACCCCGCCGACCCCGCCCAGCGCCGGGCCCGCAACGCCGCCCTGGCCGGGCCGCTCGCGCTGGTCTGCCTGTTCGCCGGCTTCCACTGGGCCGCCCTGTTCGTCGGCGCGCTCGGCATCCTGTGGGGCATCAGCGCGCTGCGGACCCCCAAGCCCTCCCCGGCGACCGCCGTCACCGGCGCCGCCCCCCGGCCCGCCGCCCCGAACCCGCTCACCCCGGCCGCGCTCGCCGGAATCCTCACCGGCGCGATGACCGTCGTGGTCGCGACCTCGGTGATCGGCCTCGGGATGTACTACAACGACTACGTCACCTGCGTCCGGGACTCGCTGACCTCCGTCGGCGCCGACAACTGCGACCGGTTCGCGCCCAAGTGGTACGTCGACTTCACCGGGAACGCCGGCTAAGGCCTGTCCGGCAGGATCCGCCGGGCAGGCCCTGGCCCCTGTCCGGGCGATCGTGGCGGGCAGGCCCTAGCCGGCGCTCCCGGGGCCGCGCCCGCCCAGCCGCAGCACCGCGGCGTACGCGCGGGCCCGCAGCAGCAGCACCCCCCGGCGCAGCCGCTCGGCCGGCCGGGCACGGACGGCGGGCGGGACCTCCTCGTCGGCGTCCTCACCGACCTCCAGGTCGAGGTCCTCGTCGACCTCCGGGACGGTGGCCGGGCACAGCGCCCGATGGCGCACCAGCAGCGCGCCCGGCACGGCCACCAGCGCGAACCAGCCCGCCGCCGCCGGTCCCGTCCACCAGGGCACCGGCCCCAGCCGGGCCATCCGGCCGCCCGCCAGCGCGCCACCCGACAGCCAGCCCGCCGCCGCCACCGCGGCGCCGGTCAGCAGCGCCGCCGCCAGCACCGCCACCACCGTCGCCGCGGGCGGCCACGGTCCGTCCCCGTCCCCGTCATCGTCATCGCCGGTCTCGCCCCCGGCCTCGGCGGCTCCGCGCGGACCGATCGCCGCCCGGCCCAGCAGCACCGCCGGCACCACCCCCGCCAGCACCGGCAGCAGCAGCGCCGCCAACCGCCAACCGCCCGGGCCCTCCGCCGGCAGCAGGGCGAACATCGGGAACTCCGGGACCGGGCCCAGCACGGTGCCGCCCGGCGCCACCACCGTCCCGGAACCCACCGCGAACCCCGGGCCCAGGGCGTACGCCACCCCCCAGAGCACCGCGTTCGGCAGCAGCACCACCCCGAGCAGCAGCAGCCCGACCAGGGCCGCCGGCCCGCGCCCGAGCACCGCCATCCCCCGCCCGCCCCCGGCCGCCGCGTCCAGCACCGCCGCCACGGCCACCAGCACCCCGCCCGCCGCCACCAGGCCCGCCCCGGCCGCCAGCACCGCGTCGCGCACCGCCGCCGCGCCGCCGGACGGTCGGAGCGGCGCGGGCAGCCGGTCCAGCAGCGGCCACACCGGGTGGCGGGGCGGGGCACCGGGGTCGACGGGCCGGGCCGAACGCGCGCCCGCCGCCGTCGCCAGCCCGGCCAGCAGCCCCACCACCAGCACGTCCGGCAGCACCCTGGCCCGGAACAGCCCGGCGCCCGCGCAGTGCAGCACCACCGCCACCGCCACCGCGCAGTAGCCCGCCCAGACCGCCACCGGGCCGCCCCAGGGCGGCCGGGGCCCGCGCCGCGACGCCACCCCGGCGGCGGCCCGGTACAGCTGAGCCACCGCCAGCACGCCCAGCAGCAACGGGGTGACGGTCAGCGGGGCGCCCACGTCCCCCCGCAGCACCGGCGCGCCGTGCCCGAGCAGCCACAGCGCCCCCGCCAACCGGGTGGCACCGGTCGCCCCGTCGTCCGCGTACGGCGTCGCCACCCAGAGCCCCAGCACCGGCACCCCGACCACCGCGAGGCCGACCAGCGCCGTCCGCACCCCTGCCAACAGGTCGGCCGGCAACGGGCGTCCGCCCAGTTCGCCCGGCAGTTCCAGGATCGGACGGCCCATCAGCTGCGTCATGCGCCTCATGGTGCCAAGGCGACTCGCCATGCCCCGTGAAGCGGCAAACCGCCGCCGTGTCCCAGATTATTGGCTTATGCGCATTTTCAGACCCGATCCCCCAGCCGCCGGCGCACCGGCCCGGAGCGTCTGATGACCACGCCACCCACCGCCGAACACCCCTCCGGCGCCGACTCCCCCACCTCCAAAGGCCGCCCCCGCAAGCCCCGGGCCACCCGACCCGACCAGGAAACGGACCGCCTCCTGCGGAAACTGACGCCCCGTGAGACACAGGTCCTCGCCCACCTCGCCGCCGGCCGTGACCTCCCGCAGGCGGCCGCCGCCCTCGGCGTCACCCCGGCCACCGCCCGCAGCCACGTCCAGCGGGCCATGCGCAAACTCGGCGCCGCCACCGAAGCCGAGGCCGTCGCCCTCACCACCGCCCGTCCGAAGACCCCCGAGACCGCACCGACCGCGCCGGGCACACCGCCCGCACCGCCCGCACCGGGCGACGCCCAGGCGGAGCCCGCCGACGGCCCCCGCACCCCCGACCCCGTGCCGCAGCGCCCGCCCGTCCTCGGCACCGGAGGAAAGCACGCCGAGCCCGCCGACGGCCCGGCGGCCGGTCGCGCCCACACCGACCACCGCCCGGAGCCCGCGCCGCCTGGCACCCCCACCGGCAACCCCACCGAAGCCGCCGCTCGCGCCCAGGCGGCCCCGAACGCCCCGGGAGGGCGCATCAGCACACCCGCCGCCACCACGACACCCCCGGGCACCCGTGGCAACCCGCCCGCGGCGGGAAGCCGCCCCGACGACCCGGCCGCCGACACCGGACGGCACGCCCACGCGGCCCCGCCGACCGACGGCGAGCGGGCCGGGCCGGCCGGGAGCTTCGAGGAACTGTACGAGCAGGCCCACACCCGGCTGGTGCAGCAGGTGTTCCTGCTGACCGCCTGCCGCCACCGGGCGGTGCACTGCGTCCGGCTGGCGTTCGGGGCGGCGCGCCAGGGCTGGGAGACGGTGGCCGCGACGGGGGATCCGGAGGGGTGGGTGCGGGTACGGGCGTGCGAGCTGGCACTGTCCCCGTGGCACCGGGGCGGGCCCCGGCGGATGCACGCCTGGAAGCTGCCGCACCGGCGGATCCGGGTGCGGCCGGCCGACGAGTCGCAGGCGGTGCTGCCCGATCACGACCGGTTGACCGACCGGGACCGGGCGCTGCTGAGGGCGCTGCGGCGGCTGTCCCGGCCGCAGCGCCGGGCGCTGGTGCTGCACGACGGGCTGGGCCTGCCGGCGGCGGCCGTCGCGGTGGAGGTGGAGTCGACGCTGGCGGCGGCCGAGGGGCGGGTGTGGGCGGCCCGGGTGGCGCTGGCCCGGTGGGTGCCGGAGCTGCTGGGGCCCGATCCGGCGGCACCGGGGTTCGCGGACGGCCTGAGCGGGCTGCTGCACCGGGCGGCGGTACGGGGCTGCCCGGAGCCGCACCGGCCGCCGGTGCCGGTGCTGCGGGCCCGGCACCGCCTGTGGACCGCGAGCCGGACGGGGGCGGCGGCGCTGCTGACGGTCGCGGTGGGCGGGGCGGCGCTGGCGACACTGGTGGGGATCCGGCCGGTGACGCTGTTCCGGTCGCCGGAGCCGCCGGAGCCGGCGATCTGCCTGTCGGCGTCGGCCCCGGACGAACCGGGCGTGCCGGTGCTGCCGGGCGGGCCGCCGAACGCCGTCCGCAGTCTGTGGTGCAGCCCGACGCCGGGGGTGGCGGCGGTCGTGATGGAGTCGGCGCCGCAGGCCGCCGCTCGGTGGGAGCTGCCGGCGGTGGCCCGGGGGGCGGGTGCCCCGCCCCCGCCGCAGGGTCCGGAGGTCTGCCCGCTGTGGTCCCCGCTGCCGTGCACGACCGGGCCGACGCCGCACTGACGGCGGCCGCGGACGCGCGAGCGCCCCTGCCCGTGGAGGGCAGGGGCGCTCGCTGCGCGGTGGACCGACGTCAGCCGGCGATGATCTCGCGCGCCAGGCGGGCGGTCTCGGACGGCGTCTTGCCGACCTTGACGCCGGCGGCCTCGAGGGCCTCCTTCTTCGCCTGGGCGGTGCCCGAGGAGCCGGAGACGATGGCGCCGGCGTGGCCCATGGTCTTGCCCTCGGGGGCGGTGAAGCCCGCGACGTAGCCGACGACCGGCTTGGTGACGTGCTCGGCGATGTAGGCCGCGGCACGCTCCTCGGCGTCGCCGCCGATCTCACCGATCATGACGATGAGCTCGGTCTCCGGGTCCTCCTGGAACGCCTTGAGGGCGTCGATGTGGGTGGTGCCGATGACCGGGTCACCGCCGATGCCCACGGCCGAGGAGAAGCCGATGTCGCGCAGCTCGTACATGAGCTGGTAGGTCAGGGTGCCGGACTTCGAGACCAGACCGATCTTGCCGGCGGTGGTGATGTCGGCCGGGATGATGCCGGCGTTCGACTGTCCGGGGCTGATCAGGCCGGGGCAGTTCGGGCCGATGATCCGGGTCTTGTTGCCCTTCGAACCGGCGTACGCCCAGAAGGCGGCGGTGTCGTGCACCGGGACGCCCTCGGTGATGACGACGGCCAGGCCGATCTCGGCGTCGATGGCCTCGACGACGGCGTCCTTGGTGAACTTCGGCGGCACGAAGATGACGGTGACGTCGGCACCGGTCTTCTCCATGGCCTCGGCGACGCCGCCGAAGACGGGCACCTCGGTGCCGTCGACGTCGACCGTGGTGCCGGCCTTGCGCGGGTTGACGCCGCCGACGATCTGGGTGCCGGAGGCGAGCATGCGGCGGGTGTGCTTCATGCCCTCGGAGCCGGTCATGCCCTGGACGATGACCTTGCTGTCCTTGGTAAGGAAGATAGCCATGGTGTGAAAGTCCCCTTCCTTACTTGTTGGCCAGCTCGGCGGCGCGGTCAGCGGCGCCGTCCATGGTGTCCACGCGCTGGACCAGCGGGTGGTTGGCGTCGTCGAGGATCTTGCGACCCAGCTCCGCGTTGTTGCCGTCCAGGCGGACGACCAGCGGCTTGGTGACGTTCTCGCCCTTGCTCTTCAGGAGCTCCAGGGCCTGCACGATGCCGTTGGCGACCGCGTCGCAGGCGGTGATGCCGCCGAAGACGTTGACGAACACCGACTTGACGTCGGGGTCGCCCAGGATGATCTCCAGGCCGTTGGCCATGACCTCGGCGGAGGCGCCGCCGCCGATGTCGAGGAAGTTGGCGGGCTTGACGCCGCCGTGCTTCTCACCGGCGTAGGCGACCACGTCGAGGGTGCTCATCACGAGGCCCGCGCCGTTGCCGATGATGCCGACCTGGCCGTCGAGCTTGACGTAGTTCAGGCCCTTGGCCTTGGCGGCGGCCTCCAGCGGGTTGGCCGCGGCCTTGTCCTCCAGCGCCTCGTGCTCGGGCTGGCGGAACTCGGCGTTCTCGTCCAGGGAGACCTTGCCGTCGAGCGCGATGATCTTGCCCTCGCCGGACTTGATCAGCGGGTTGACCTCGACGAGGAGGGCGTCCTCGGCGATGAAGACCTTCCACAGCTTCTGCAGGACGTCGGCGACCTGGTCGGCGATCTCGGCCGGGAACTTCGCCGCGGCGACGATCTCGGCGGCCTTCTCCGGGGTGCAGCCCTCGTTGGCGTCGACCGGGATCTTGGCGAGCGCGTCGGGGTTCTCCTCGGCGACGACCTCGATCTCCACGCCGCCCTCGACGCTGGCCATCGCCAGGAAGGTGCGGTTGGTGCGGTCCAGCAGGAACGAGACGTAGTACTCGTCCTTGATGTCCGCGGTCTGGGCCAGCATCACCTTGTGGACGGTGTGGCCCTTGATGTCCATGCCGAGGATCGCCTCGGCCTTGGCGACGGCGTCAGCCGGGTCGGAGGCGAGCTTCACGCCACCGGCCTTGCCTCGGCCACCCACCTTCACCTGAGCCTTGACGACGGCACGGCCGCCGAAGCGCTCCGCGATGGCGGCAGCGTCTGCGGCGGTCTCGATCACATCACCGTCAAGCACGGGCACACCGTGCTTGGCGAAGAGGTCCCTCGCCTGGTACTCGAACAGGTCCACGTGTTTGTCCTTGTTCGTGGTCGCGGATTGTGTCTCTACGAGCGTGCCACGGCAGGATCTTCGCTGCGGGTCGTCGGGGCGGTGCGGGTACGCAGAGGTACGGCCTTGCGGCCCACACAGCCACGGGCGCACACGTCAATCAACACGCGCGTCACGTCCGTCTGGCAGGTTATCCCCGTACGACGGGACTGTTTCGCCCGGGGCCTGCCCGTCCGTGGTGAGAACCGTCACAGACGGCCTACGGGGGCGGCCGGCGCACCCCGTCCGCCGGTCGGCCGGTTCGCACGTCCGGGTGAATCCTCACACTCCCTGGTCAGGCACCGGGATCGGGCGCTTCTCGATCGCCGCGGCCATGATCTCCGGAAAGGCGTCCGGGGTGCAGGCGAAGGCCGGGGCTCCCAGGGCGGCCAGGGCGGCGGCGTGGGCGTGGTCGTAGGCGGGCGCGCCTTCGTCGGACAGCGCCAGCAGGGCGATGAACTGGACGCCGGCCGCCTTCATCGCGGCGACGCGCTTGAGCATGCCGTCCCGGATGCCGCCCTCGTAGAGGTCGCTGATCAGCACCACCACGGTCTCGGACGGCCGGGTGATCCTGGACTGGCAGTAGGCGAGCGCGCGGTTGATGTCGGTGCCGCCGCCGAGCTGGGTGGCGAACAGGACGTCGACCGGGTCGGTGAGCTGTTCGGTGAGGTCGACCACCGAGGTGTCGAAGAGGACCAGCCGGGTGTCCAGCGTGCGCATCGAGGCGAGCACCGCACCGAACACCGCCGAATGCACCACCGACGGGGCCATCGAGCCGGACTGGTCGATGCAGAGGATGACGTCCTTCTTCACCGCGCGCTGGGCGCGGGCGTAGCCGACCAGCCGCTCGGGGACGACGGTGCCGTGCTCGGGCAGGTAGTTCTTCAGATTGGCCCGGATGGTGCGGTCCCAGTCGATGTCGCGGTGGCGGGGCCGGTTGACCTTGGCGCTGCGGTCGAGGGCGCCGCCCAGGGTGGCCCTGGTGCGGTCGGCGAGGCGGCGCTCCAGGTCGGCGACCACCTTGCCGACCACGGCCCGGGCGGTCTCCCGGGTGGTCTCGGGCAGCGCGTGCTTGAGCGACAGCAGGGTGCCGACCAGGTGCACGTCCGGTTCGACGGCCTCCAGCATCTCGGGCTCCAGCAGCAGCCGGTCCAGGCCGAGCCGGGCGATCGCGTCCTGCTGCATCAGCTGGACGACGGTGGACGGGAAGTACTCGCGGATGTCGCCCAGCCAGCGCGCCACCTGCGGGGCCGAACCGCCCAGCCCGGCGCTGCGCCGGCCGCCGAGGGCCGCCCGGCCGCCCTCCTCGGGCGCGCCGCGGTAGAGCGCGGCCAGGGCGCCGTCCATCGCGGCGTCCCGGCCGCGCAGGGTGCAGCCGGTGCCGTCGGCCTCGCCGCCGAGCACCAGCCGCCAGCGGCGCAGCCGTTCGTCGGTCGTGGTCGCCATCAGGTCCTCCTTCACGGGTGTCAGGTGTTGCGGCCGGCGGCCTGCCGGGGGATCTGGGGACGGGCGCCGAGCAGCAGGGCCACCACCGGGACGGCGGCGTCGGCCCGGGCCCGGTCGAGGGTGCCGCCCGGGGCCCGGGCCGCCGGGGCCTCGCCGAGCGGGCCGGCCGCGACCCGCCCGCCGATGGTGCCGCGGACGCCCGCCTCCAGCCCGGCGAAGGTGCGGCGCAGCAGTGGCAGGACGTCGGTGAAGACCTCGCCGGGTACGCCGGTCAGCCACTCGTCGAGCAGGGCGAGCAGGCGCGGGTCGTGCAGCAGCAGGGCGCCGCCGCCGGTGAGGAAGCCCTCGATCCAACCGGCCGCGTCCGCCGGGGCGTTGGCGGCCGACAGCACCAGCCGCAGCCGGCCGGCGGCCTCCTCGGAGTCGAGCCGGCCGTCGTCCAGCAGCAGCCGGACGGCGCGCCCGCGCAGCAGGCCGGGGGCGCCGGTGGCCGGGCCGCCGGCCGGCTCGCGGCGGGCCAGCGAGCGCAGGGCGGCGGCCCAGCGGTCGGCCAGGCCCTCGGGACCGTCCGGGACCGGGGAGGCCGCCGGGGCGTCCAGGCGCGCTGATTCGACCGGGGCGTCCGGGCCTTCCGAGGCGACCGGGGTATCCGGGGCGTCCGGGGTGTCCGGGCCTTCCGAGGCGACCGGGGTATCCGGGGCGTCCGGGGTGTCCGGGGCGACTCGGCCTTCCGGGCTCTCCGGCTCCGGCCGAACGGCCGGGCCGAGCAGGCCGATCGCGCCGTGCACCTCGTCGAGCCGGCCGCGCATCGCCGCCGCCCCCTCGGCGTCCAACCCGACGCAGGCGGGCGGCAGCCCGACGCAGATCCGGTCGGCCAGGCCGGTGGCGACCTCGCCGAGCGCGCCGTGGTCGGTGCCGCGCACGTCGCCGTAGCGCAGCGCCCGGACCAGCGCGGGCAGCGCCCCGGCCAGGTGCGCGACGTCGGTGTCCAGGGCGGCGCAGTCGGCGAGCACCCGCATCACGGCGGGCAGCGCGCCGGCCAGCCCGGCCAGCAGGCAGGTCTCCACCAGGCCGGTCAGCTCGGCGAGTTCGGCGGCGGCGCGGGCGGTGCCGACGGCCTTGCCGGTCGCCGCCTCCTCGACCGTGGTGCCCCACTGGGCGGCCTCGGCGATCCGGACCGCGAACTCGGGCTGCCAGCACAGCCGCCAGCTCTCCCGGAACGTCCCGGTCGAGTTGACCGCCGAGCGGGCCGGCACGCCCCAGTCGACGCCCAGCAGGCGCAGCCGGTGCAGCAGCCGCGAGCGGGCCGCGTCGGTGTCCTTGCGCAGGTCGAGGTCGAGGTCCTTCGGCGCGGCCTCGGGCTTGAGCCGCAGCGTGCGCTGCCAGCGGGTGAGGTCCCGCTGGAGCGGCACCGCCGGTGCCGCGTCCGGGACTTCGCCGAGCGCGTCGCCGACCACCAGACGGTCCCGGACGAGCTCCAGGGCGACGTCCGAGCCCTCGCAGAGCACCGCGCGGACGGCATCCAGGGTCTCGGTCAGCCCGGCCAGCGGGCGGCCGCGCAGCACCGCCAGCGTGCGGGCGAGCCGGACCGCCTCGATGACGTGGGCGGAGGAGACCGGGTGGTCCTCGGCCCGCAGCAGTCCGGCGGCCCGGGTGAGCCAGCGCGGCACCGGATCGCCCGCGGTGCTGAACAGGTGGTGGTACCAGCCCGGTGACTGCACGCCCGCGCCGTAGCCGGTGGCCTGGGAGAGCCGGCGGTGCGTCCACGGCACCCAGGTGATGTCCGTCCTCACCTTCCGCGGCAGCTCGGCGAGCAGCGCCCGGTCGTGCGCGACCGTCGGCATCACCGCCAGCGCGGGCACGTGGAAGGCCCCGCACACCACGGCGATCCGGCGGTGCCCGGCGCGGCGGGCGGCCCGGATCTGCTGGCGCATGTACGCCTCGCGCAGTGCGTCCCGCCGGGACTCGCCGAGGCCCTCCGCGCGCAGCGCCGCCATCGCCTCCGCGACGGCGGCGAACGGCGCCAGCCCGTCCGCGTCGTCCGCACCGGGCGCGGTGGGCGCACGGTGCTCGACCACGTCCTCCCACCAGCGCTCCGGGTCGTCGTACCCGGCCGCCTCGGCGAGCAGCGCCAGCGGGTCGGCGACCGCCCCGGCGGGCTCGGCAGGCTCCCCGGCCTCGGCGGCGGGGCCGAGGCCGTACCCGGCGGGCAGGTCGATGAAGCGGACCGGCAGCTCCCGCTCGACGCCGTGGCGGATCGCCACCCACTCCGGCGAGAACTCGGCGTACGGCCAGAACGCGGCCCTCGCCGGGTCGTCCACCGCGTGGGCCAGCAGCGCGACCGGCGGCACCAGGCCGGTCCCGGCGGCCAGGTGGACGATGCCGTCGGCCTCCGGCGGGCCCTCGATCAGCACCGCGTCCGGCCGCCACCGCTCCAGCGCGGCGGCCACCGCCCGGGCCGAGCCCGGGCCGTGGTGCCGGATGCCGAGCAGCGCGACGTCCGCGGTCATCGCACCTCCTCGCGGGCGGCCCGGTAGAAGTCCTTCCAGCCGTCGCGCTCGCGCACCACCCCTTCGACGTACTCGCGCCACACCGCGTGGTCCGCCACCGGATCCCGGACGACGGCGCCGAGGATGCCGGCCGTCACGTCCCCGGCGCGCAGCACGCCGTCCCCGAAGTGGGTGGCCAGGGCGAGGCCGTTGGCCACCACCGAGATCGCCTCCGCCGTGGAGAGGGTGCCGCTCGGGGTCTTGACCTTCGTCCGGCCGTCCGTCGTGATCCCGGCCCGCAGCTCGCGGAAGACGGTGACCACCCGCCTGATCTCCTCGGCGCCGCCGGGCAGTTCGGGCAGCTCCAGGGAGCGGCCGAGCTGGTTCACCCGGCGGGTGACGATGTCGACCTCCTCCTCCAGCGAGCCCGGCAGCGGCAGCACGACGGTGTTGAACCGTCGGCGCAGCGCGCTGGACAGCTCGTTGACGCCGCGGTCGCGGTCGTTCGCGGTGGCGATCACGTTGAAGCCGCGCACCGCCTGCGTCTCGCCGCCCAACTCCGGTACCGGCAGCGTCTTCTCGGACAGGATGGTGATCAGGCTGTCCTGCACGTCGGCCGGGATCCGGGTCAGCTCCTCGATCCGGGCGAGCTTGCCGTCCGCCATCGCCCGCATCAGCGGCGAGGGCACCAGGGCGTCCCGGCTCGGGCCGTCGGTGAGCAGCCGGGCGTAGTTCCAGCCGTACCGGACGGCCTCCTCCGGGGTGCCGGCGGTGCCCTGCACCAGCAGGGTGGAGTCGCCGCTGATCGCCGCGGCCAGGTGCTCGGACACCCAGGTCTTCGCGGTGCCGGGCACGCCGAGCAGCAGCAGCGCGCGGTCCGTCGCCAGGGTCGTGACGGCGACCTCCACCACCCGGCGCGGGCCGATGTACTTGGGGGTGATCGGGGTGCCGTCGGGCAGTTCGCCGCCGAGCAGGTACGTCGCCACGGCCCACGGCGAGAGCTTCCAGCGCTCCGGGCGCGGACGGTCGTCCTGCGCGGCCAGCGCGGCCAGTTCACCGGCGAAGGCGTCCTCGGCATGCTGCCGCAGAACGTCGGTCACGGGGGCTCCTTCGGGTCGGCCGCCGGGCACACGGGTGCCCCGGCGGCAGGGTGATCGGGGGGAGCTGGGGCATGTCCAGGCCGGCGTCCCGGCCTGTGGGAACCACCCTGCACCCCGGCACTGACAACGCCCGGGGCGCTCCGGACGGACAGTCAGCCGATGTCAGTGCCACCGCCTACCGTCGGTCGCATGGAGGAACGCTGGAGCACCGAACACGTCCTGTCCCTGGCACCTGACACCGCGTCGCGGAAGGCGGCCGGCAAGCTCTCCTCGCCCGCGCCCTGGTCCGGGGCGGGCACCGACGGCACCGCGCTCTGGGGCGAGTGCAAGGGCAGCGGCAGCACGCCGTACCGCACCGTGATCGAACTCGCCACGCCCGCCTACCAGTGCAGCTGCCCCAGCCGGAAGTTCCCGTGCAAGCACGCGCTCGGACTCCTCCTGCTGTGGAGCGGCGCCCCGGAGGCCGTCCCGGCCGCCGAACCCGCCGCGTGGGCGGCCGACTGGCTCACGTCCCGCGAGGAGCGTGCCGAGAAGCGCGCCGCGGCCCCGGCCGACCCGGCCGCCGCCCGGCGCCGGGCCGAGCGGCGCGGCGCCCGGGTGGCGGCGGGCGCGGCCGAGCTGCGGCTGCGCCTGGCCGACCGGGTCCGGCACGGCCTGGCCGACCAGTCCACGGCCGGCCCCTGGGAGGAGGTCGCCGCCCGGATGGTCGACGCCCAGGCCCCCGGCCTGGCCACCCGGGTCCGCGAACTCGACGCCGCCCCGCAGGACCGGCTCCTGGAGGAGTACGCGATGCTCCACCTGCTCGCCACCGCCGCCACCCGCGTCGACGAACTTCCGGCCGAACTGGCCGCCACCGTCCGCACCCGGGTCGGCTACCCCACCGACACCGCCGAGATCCTGGCCGGCCCCACCGTGCGCGACCGCTGGCAGGTGCTCGGCAGCCGGACCCTGCCGATGGAGGGGGGCGCCGACGAGCGGCTCACCACCCGCCGGGTCTGGCTGCGCGGCGCCAAGACCGGCCGCCCCGCCCTGCTGCTCGCCTTCGGCCGCCCCGGCCAGGCCCCCGACCTCGCCCTGCCCACCGGCCACCTGCTGGAGGCCGACCTCGCCTTCCACCCCGGCGCCCGCCCGCTGCGCGCCACCCTCGGCACCCGCTACGGCGCCCCCGAGCCCGGCCCGGCCGGCCCGCCCGGCGGCCTCACCGTCGCCGAGGCGGTGGCCGGCTACGGCACCGCCGTCGCCGACGACCCGTGGCTGGACAGCTGGCCGACCGTCCTCGCCGGCGCCGTCCCCGTCCGCACCCCGGACGGCTGGTACCTGACGGACGGCCACCACACCCTGCCCGTCCACACCTCGGCCCTCCCGGAGGCGGCGCTGTGGCGGCTGGCCGCAGTCTCCACCGGCCGCCCGCTGACGGTCTTCGGCGAGTACGGCCACCAGGGCTTCGCCCCGGTCACGGCCTGGGCCGGCCACGACCACCCGATCGGCCTCACCACCGTCTAGCGCATGTCAGACCGACGTCAGGAGCACCGAGAATGACGATCACCCAGGACCCGTGGGAGACCCTGCACACCACCGCCCTGCTCGGCACCGACCGCCGCCCGCTCCCGGCCACCGCCCTGCCCCTCGCCGACACCGTCGACCAGGCCGACCCGGCCACCGCGCTGCTGGAGCTGGCCGCCCTCGCCACCGTCCGCCGCCGGGCCGGCGCCCTGCCCGTCCCCGCCGCCGGACCGCCCGGCCCGCCCGCCCCCGAGGACGGGCGCCCCGAGCTGCCCACGGCGGCCGCCCGCCGGCTCGCCGTCCTGCTGGCCGGCCGGTCCGGCAGCGGCGGCGCCACCCTGGCCAACCTCGCCGAACTGCTGCCGCAGTGGCTCGCCACCGCCCGCGCCCGGGGCCTGCGCCCACCCGGCGCGCTGATACCCGGCCTGCTCGACGCCGCCCGCGCCCGCAGCGAACTGCGGTCCGACGCCGTCGCGCTGGCCGGCCCGCTGGGCCGCTGGCTGGCCGAGCAGAACCCCGACTGGCGGTTCGTGCTGCGCACCGCCGCCCCCGACCCGGCCGAGCAGCCCGACCGGCCCGCCGACCACCAGCTCTGGCACGAGGGCCTGTTCGCCGAGCGGGTCACCCACCTCACCCTGCTGCGCCGCCGCGATCCGGCCGCCGGCCTGGAGCTGCTGAGCGGGACCTGGTCCACCGAGCGCGCCGAGGACCGCCTGCTCTTCCTGGACTCCCTCCAGGACGGCCTCTCCGCCGCCGACGAGCCCTTCCTGGAGGCCGCCCTCGGCGACCGCAGCAAGAACGTCCGCGCCACCGCCGCCGAACTGCTCTCCGCCCTGCCCGGCTCGGCCCTCGCCCGGCGGATGACCGAACGGGCGAGGGCCGCCGTCCGCCTCGCCGAGACCGGGACGCACCTGCTGGTCACCCCGCCCGCCGAGTGCGACGCGGCCATGCAGCGCGACGGCATACCGCTCAAGTCCCCCACCGGGCGCGGCGAACGGGCCTGGTGGTTCGGCGAGGTGATCGCCGCCGCACCGCTCCGGCTCTGGCCGGAGAGCACCGGCCTGACACCGGAGCAGCTGCTCGCCCTGCGGGTCGGCGACAGCATCGACGAGACCAGCAGCAGCTGGGCCGACGACCTGCGCGAGGCCTGGGCACGCGCCGCCGTCCGCCAGCACGACGCCGACTGGGCCCGGGCGCTGCTCGGCCCGGCGCCCGCACCACCCGCCCGCGGCGCCGGACGGGCCCGCGCGCGCCGCGCCACCGGCGCCCCCGCCAAGCTGCTGGCCGTCCTCCCGCCCGGGGAACGGGCCGCCTGGACGGCCGCGTTCATCGAGGTGCACGGCCTGGGCGAGGCCTTCCAACTGCTCGGCGCCTGCGGCACGCCGTGGACGCCACCGCTGTCCACCGCCGTGGTGACGGCCCTGGCCCGCGCCGCCGGCTCCGGTGCGTACCCGTGGAGCCACAGCGGGGTGCTCGGGATGACGGAACGCGCGCTGGCGCCGGGGACGGCGGCCGCCGTGGAGGAGCTGGCCGCCGGGGCCGCCCCGGACTCCGCCTGGTCGGAGACCTTCGCCCGACTGGCCGGAACGCTGCGCTTCCGGGCCGCGATGCTCGCCGAACTCGACGCCTGACGCCCCAGCCCCAGCCCCAGCCCCTGTTCCCGAAACGACGAAGCGACGAAGCGACGAAGCGACGAGACAACGGGACGGGCCGGCCCCGCCGAAGCCCGGGGCCGGCCCGTCCCGCACCGTCAACCTCAGCCGACCGCCCGCAGGTTGGCCTCGACCCAGGCGACGACGTCCCGCGTGGGCGTGCCCGGGGTGAAGATGTCCGCAACGCCCATCGCCTTGAGCTCGGCGATGTCCTCGTCCGGGATGATCCCGCCGCAGAAGACCTTGATGTCCGCCGCGTCGCGCTCCTTCAACAGCTCCAACACCCGCGCGCACAGCGTCATGTGGGCGCCGGAGAGGATCGACAGCCCGATGCCGTCCGCGTCCTCCTGGATCGCGGTGTCGACGACCTGCTCGGGCGTCTGGTGCAGCCCGGTGTAGATGACCTCCATACCGGCGTCGCGCAGGGCACGCGCAATGACCTTGGCACCACGGTCGTGACCGTCGAGCCCCGGCTTGGCAACCACCACACGGATCGGCCCCGACACACTCATCACTGCCTCCTGGACCTCGTCGTCCACCATCCGACCGGACCTTGTGGGCCACGGGTGCGGTTAACGGCCAATAACCAACCTGAGGGGAGGTTAGCGCCACCCGGCCCGGTTGGCCGTGCCACCTCCCAAGAGGAGGGCAAAGTCACAGCCCCGGCCTTGCTACCAGTGGGTATGCCCGTCCACCTGCCCACCGCACAGACCCCCGGCCGACCTCTTGACAACCGGAGGTTTTTCCGGGGCGTCGGCCTTGCGGCTACAGTCTCGGCTGATTTCCCCCCGCTTTCCCCGTACCGCTTTCCCTGCCGCTTTCCCCTGCCCGACGACGCGCCCCAGGCCCACCGAGGAGGCAGCCCCCGATGGCTCCCGACGCAGCCGCCCGCCCGACCCGTGCGGAGCTGCGCCTCGCCGCCCGCGAGCAGTCCCGCGCCCAGCGCCGCGGCGCCGCCAAGGCCGCCACCCGGACCGCACTGCTGCGGGTCGCGCTGCCGTCGGTGGCCGCGCTCGGGGTCGCCGCCGCGGCGGCCGTCACCGTGCGGGGCGAGGCCGATCAGCACGCCCAGGCGGCCGGCCGGACGGCGCGGACGGCGGTCGACGCGCCGGACAACCCGGCCGACGGCGGCGCCGAGGCCGCCAAGACGGCCGCCCGGCAGGCGGTCGCGGCCGGCGATCCGGCCCAGGCCTCCCGCGGCGACGCCCGCCAGCCGCTGGCCGGAGCCCAGCCCGCCGACGCCCAGAGCACCCCGAGCGCGCAGCCGAGCGCCGAGCCCGTCAAGCCCAAGCTGGTCATGCCGGTCGCCCGGCACGGCCTCGGCGAGCTGTTCGGCGAGGCCGGCACCCACTGGGCCAACCGCCACACCGGCATCGACTTCCCGGTGGACGGCGGTTCCGAGGTGATGGCCGTCACCGACGGCACGATCCGCACGCAGTGGAACCCGTCGTACGGCTACATGTCGGTACTGAAGATGTCCGACGGCACCGAGGTCTGGTACTGCCACCTGCGGGCGTACAAGGTCCGCAAGGGGCCGGTGAAGCAGGGCGACGTCATCGCCTTCGTCGGCAGCAGCGGCAACAGCACCGGGCCGCACCTGCACTTCGAGGTCCGCCCGGCCGGCAGCGGGCCGGTCGACCCGCTGCCGTGGTTCCTCTCGAACGGGCTCGACCCCCGCTAGGGAAGGCTAGAGCTTCTCCACCGGCGCGTAGCGCAGCAGCAGTTGCTTGCGGCCCTCCGAGCCGAAGTCGACCGTGGCCTGCGCCCGGTCACCGACGCCGGTGACGCCCACCACCGTGCCCAGCCCGAAGGTGTCGTGGGTGACCCGGTCCCCGACCGCGAGCGAGACGGCGTCCCGCTCGACGACCTGGCCGCCGCGCCGCGCCGACTGCCCCCAGCCCGCCTTGGGCTTCGACGAGGCCGACGAAGCCGACGAGCCCGACGAGGAGCGCGAACCGCCGCCCCCCGACGAGGACTTGCCCCAGGACGACCCCGAGGAGAAGCCGCGCGCGGCCGGCGGCTGCGCCGCCCCCGTCCGCTTCCACTCCACCAGGTTCTCCGGGATCTCCTCCAGGAACCGCGAGGCCGGGTTGTACGCGGGCTGCCCCCAGGCGCTGCGCAGCACCGAGCGGGTCAGGTAGAGCCGCTGCCGCGCCCGGGTGAGCCCCACGTAGGCGAGCCGCCGCTCCTCCTCCAGCTCCTTGACCTGGTTGAGCGCCCGCATGTGCGGGAAGATCCCGTCCTCCATGCCGGTCAGGAAGACCACCGGGAACTCCAGGCCCTTGGCGGTGTGCAGGGTCATCATCGTGATGACGCCCCGGCCCTCCTCGTCGTCCGGGATCTGGTCGGAGTCGGCGACGAGCGCGACCCGCTCCAGGAAGTCGGCGAGCGAGCCGACCGGCGGGGTGCCCTCCTCGTCGGCGTCGGGCCGCTCGCCCGGGTCCTGCTCGTACTCCAGGGCGACGGAGGCGAGTTCCTGCAGGTTCTCCACCCGGGTCTCGTCCTGCGGGTCGGTGGAGGCCTGGAGTTCGGCCAGGTAGCCGGTCTCCTCCAGGACGGCCTCCAGCACCGCGGCCGGGCCCGCGCCCGACTCGACGACCTGCCGCAGCCCGGCCATCAGGACGTTGAACTTCTTCACCGCGTTGGCCGAGCGCGCGGCCATCCCGTACGCCTCGTCGACCCGCACCAGCGCCTGGGCGAAGGAGATCCGCTCCCGCGCGGCCAGCGCGTCGACCATCGCCTCGGCCCGCTCGCCGATGCCGCGCTTGGGCACGTTGAGGATCCGGCGCAGCGGCACGGTGTCCTCCGGGTTGGAGAGCACCCGCAGGTACGCCAGGACGTCCCGGACCTCCTTGCGCTCGTAGAAGCGCACCCCGCCGACCACCTTGTACGGCAGGCCGACCCGGATGAACACCTCCTCGAACACGCGGGACTGGGCGTTCGTCCGGTAGAAGATCGCGACGTCGCCGGGCTTGGCGTCGCCCGCGTCGGTGAGCCGGTCGATCTCGTCGGCGATGAACTGGGCCTCGCCGTGCTCGTCGTCCGCGACGTAGCCGACGACCTTCTCGCCGTGCTCACCGGCCGTCCAGAGCTTCTTCTCGCGCCGGTTGGCGTTGCGCTCGATGACGGCGTTGGCGGCGCTCAGGATGGTCTGCGTGGAGCGGTAGTTCTGCTCCAGCAGGATCGTGGTCGCGTTCGGGTAGTCCTCCTCGAACTGGAGGATGTTGCGGATCGTCGCGCCGCGGAAGGCGTAGATCGACTGGTCCGCGTCACCGACGACGCACAGCTCGGCCGGCGGCACCTCGGCCAGGCGCCCGGCGGCCGGGTTCACGAACTCCCCGTCCACGGTGCGCTTCGGCGCGGCCGCGACGGATCCGCCGCTCAGCTCGCGGACGAGCATGTACTGGGCGTGGTTGGTGTCCTGGTACTCGTCGACCAGGATGTGCCGGAACCGGCGCCGGTAGTGCTCCGCGACGTCGGGGAAGGCCTGGAGCAGGTTCACCGTCGTCATGATGATGTCGTCGAAGTCCAGCGCGTTGGCCTCGCGCAGCCGCCGCTGGTAGAGCGTGTACGCCTCGGCGAGCTTCTTCTCCATCGGGTTGGCGGCCTGGTCGGCGAAGGTCTCCTCGTCGATCAGCTCGTTCTTCAGGTTGCTGACCTTCGCGGTGAAGGACTTCGGCGGGAACTGCTTCGGGTCCAGGTCGAGGTCGCGGCAGACCAGCGACATCAGCCGCTGCGAGTCGGCCGAGTCGTAGATCGAGAAGCTGGAGGTGAAGCCCAGCACCTTGGACTCGCGGCGCAGGATCCGCACGCACGCGCTGTGGAAGGTGGACACCCACATCGCCCGGGCCCGCGGGCCGACCAGCGCCTCGACGCGCTCGCGCATCTCGCCGGCGGCCTTGTTGGTGAAGGTGATCGCCAGGATCTCGCCCGGCTGCACGCCGCGGGCGCCCAGCAGGTGGGCGATCCGGTGGGTCAGCACCCGGGTCTTGCCGGAGCCGGCGCCGGCCACGATGAGCAGCGGCGAGCCCGCGTGCAGCACCGCCTCGCGCTGCGGGTCGTTCATGCCCTCCAGCAGCTGCGCCGGATCCACCACCGTGCGGGCGGCGCCGTTGCGGTACCAGGCGTCCCGCGCCGTCTCCTCGGCGTGGTCGGTCTGGAACAGCCCCTCCGGGATGGCCTCCTCGTAGGCCTCGTACGGGGCGTCGTCCTCGTACGGCGGGGGCTCCTCGTCGAGGGGCACGGCGGGCTGCTTCGACCCGGCGGCGGGTGCCTCGAAACCGGGGAGCGGAAGGTCGTCAAAGAGGCTACTCATGGCACTCCGAGTCTATGGCCACCCACCGACAAGCCCGCCCGGCCCGGAGGAATCCGGACCGGGCGGGCTCGCGAGCGGGGCTCAGACCAGGCGGCGGGCGGTGGCCCAGCGGGTCAGTTCGTGCCGGTTGCTGAGCTGGAGCTTGCGCAGGACGGCGGAGACGTGGCTCTCGACCGTCTTCACCGAGATGAAGAGCTGCTTGGCGATCTCCTTGTACGCGTAGCCGCGCGCGATCAGGCGGAGCACCTCGCGCTCGCGCTGGGTGAGGCGGTCCAGGTCCTCGTCGACCGGCGGGGTGTCGGTGGCGGCGAAGGCGTCCAGGACGAAGCCGGCCAGCCGGGGCGAGAACACCGCGTCGCCGTCGCCGATCCGGAAGATCGCGTTGACCAGGTCGGTGCCGGTGATGGTCTTGGTGACGTAGCCGCGCGCGCCGCCGCGGATGACGCCGATCACGTCCTCGGCGGCGTCCGACACCGACAGCGCGAGGAACTTGACCCCTCCCTGCTCGCCCATCACCCCGGCCGAGCGGCGCAGCACCTCGACGCCGCCGCCGCCGGGCAGGTGGACGTCGAGCAGCACCACGTCCGGCCGGGTCTCGGCCACGACCCGGACCGCCGACTCGACGTCGTCGGCCTCGCCGACCACGTCGATGCCGGTCGCCTCGGTGCGGCCGATCTCGGCCCGGACCCCGGTGCGGAACATCCGGTGATCGTCCACCAGGACGACTCTCGCGGTGCGCTCCGGCGCTGCCTCAGTCATTCGTTCTCTCCATCTCCAGCTCGACCTCGGTCCCGCCGTCCGGCGCGGGCCGCACCCGTGCGGTGCCGCCGTTGCGCTTCATGCGGCCGATGATCGACTCCCGTACGCCCATCCGGTCCTCGGGCACCGTGTCGGGGTCGAAGCCGGGGCCGTGGTCGCGGACGAACACCGACACCGTCTTCCCCTCCACCTCGGCGTAGACCTGGACCGGTCCCCCGCCACCGTACTTGGCCGCGTTGACGGTCGCCTCCCTCGCGGCCTGCATCTGGGCCGCGATCCGCTCGTCCATCGGGCAGTCGCCGACGATCACGACCTCGACCGGGACGCCGTGCCGGTCCTCGACCTCGGCGACGACGGCGCGCAGGCTCTCCGCCATGGTGTCGGGCGCGGCCTCGGCGGCGGCCTCCGGGCGGTACAGCCACAGCCGCAGCTCACGCTCCTGGGCACGGGCGAGCCGCAGCACCTCCTTGGGGTCCTCGGCCCGACGCTGGATCAGGGTCAGGGTGTGCAGCACCGAGTCGTGGACGTGCGCGGCGATCTCGGCGCGCTCCTGGGCGCGGATGCGGGCGGTGCGCTCGGCGCCGAGGTCCTGCCACAGGCGCAGCCCGTACGGGCCGAGCAGCACGAGCACCCCGGCGAGCACCGCGAGCGAGGCCTCGACCACCGAGCCGAGCGTCGAGCCGCTGCCCTGCATGGCGAGGAAGGCGATGGTGCCAGCCACCACGAGCAGCACACCGGCGCCGACCCGGGTGTAGGCGCCGCGCCGCTTGTCGCCCTCCTCCAGGCCGAACCAGCGCTGCCAGCGCGAGTCGTCGGCCTGCCGCCAGACCAGCGCGACGCCGACGCCGATCGCCAGCAGCGGCCAGGTGTACGGCTTGGCGGTCTGCAGGCCGAGCGCGTTGAGCAGGGCGGTGATGCCGATCACGGTCATCACCAGGGCGGCGAGCTGGCCGAGGCCGCCCTGCCCGGCCCGGCCGCCGGGCGCGGCGTCCTCCCCCTCCGCCGGGGCCGCGGCCGGCTCGCCCTGGAGGGCGTGCTGGAGCAGTTCGCGCAGCCGGCCGAAGCAGCCGCCGCGGCCCTTGCTCAGCGCGCCGCCCGGCTGCTGCCCCGACCCGGTGGGGACGAAGGCGCCGTTGACGTACACCCAGTGGGCGGCGCCGCGCTGCGCGGGCTCGCCGATGCCGATCGGCACCACGAACCAGAACGCCGCGTACAGCAGGGTGCCGATCCCCTGTGCGAAGAACAGCAGCACGAACGCGAGCCGGACCCACCGCACCGGCAGCCCGAGGTGCACCGCGAGACCCTGCGCGACGCCGCCGAGCATCCGCCCCTGCGGGCTGCGGTAGAGCCGGCGGTACGGCGGCCGTCCGCCGTCGGGCACGGTCGGGTCGGCGCCAGCCGACGGCGCGGTGTCGGGGGCGAGGGGTCGGGGGTCGGAACCGGGTGCTGCCACGGCACCGATGGTTCCACGCTCGCGCACGCGGGCGCATCAGGGTGTGTCCCTACCCCCTTCTCAGGGACAAGTCAGGGTCCGGGCAGGGCTCGCACCGGTTGGGCCGGACCGGGGCAGCCGGGAGGATGGTGCCCATGACCGACGACCACCGCATCCAGGAGACCGGGCCCGCCGCCCCGCCGGAACCGGACCGCCCCCCGCTGACCAGGACCGAGCACCACCGCGTGGTGGCCGGCGTCTGCGGCGGCCTCGGGCGGCACCTGGACATCGACCCGGTGGTCTTCCGGGTGGTCACCGTGGTGCTCTGCCTCTCCGGCGGCCTCGGGCTGTTCCTGTACGGCCTGGCCTGGCTGATCGTCCCCACCGAGCCGGTGCCGGACGGCCGGGGCGGCGCCCGGCACGGGCGCACCGAACTCCAGCGGGTGCTCACCGGCCGGGTGGACGGCCAGTCGGTCGGCGCGGTGCTGCTGACCGTGATCGGCACCGGGGTGTTCTTCTCCTCGATGGGCCAGGACGACCAGCTGTTCCCGCTGCTGCTGCTCGCCGGCCTGGTCTTCCTGGCGGTGCGCTACGACCCGGAGCGCCGTCGCGGCCGGGCCCGCGGCCGCCGCCGCGGCGGCCCGTACGACCGCCACTACCCCGACGGGGACCAGGCCGGCCCGTACCCGTGGCCCGGGTCGGAGGAGGACGAGGCCGCCCGCGCCCGGCACGCCGCGCAGAGAGCCGCCGGAACAGTGCCCGCCGACTCCCCGGCCCCCGGCGCGACCGGCTACCTGTGGGACCCTCGCCACCCCGAGCGCAACCCGTACGGCGCCGGCACCACCCCGCCGTTCGGCACCCCGGTGCCGCCGGCGGGCGGCCCGGCCCAGCCCTGGTGGCAGCGCGTCGACCTGCCCGCGGGCGACCCGCTGCGCAAGGGCGGCCCGCCCGGCCGGCCCCGCCCCACCGCCGTCCGGCGCCCCCGGGAGCGCTCCGCGCTCGGCTTCTTCGGCCTGCTGCTGGCGATCGGCGCGGGTGCCGCGGTCTGGTCCGTCTCGGCCGGCCACACCGACGTCACCGTGCTGAGCGCGACCGTGCTGGCCACCGCGCTGCTGGTGATCGGCCTGACGCTGCTGCTCGGCTCGAAGTTCGGCCGGGCCCGCAAGCTCGCGATGACGGGCCTGCTGCTCACCCTGGCGCTGGTCTTCGTCGGCCGCTCCCCGGACTCCATGCAGAACGCCGTCGGCCAGCGCGACTTCACCGTCACCGCCTCGGCCGACCTTCAGTCCCGGTACTCCCTGGGCGCCGGTCGGCTCCAGCTGGACCTGAGCGGGCTCGACCCGGCCGGGACCACCCTCACCAGCAAGGTCGAACTCGGCGCCGGCGAGCTGACCGTCGTCCTGCCGCCGGACGCGACGGTGAACCTGGTGGCCCGGGTGGGCCTCGGCGACGTCTCCGTCCCCGGTGAGGTCAACGACGGCACCGGCCGCCACGCCTACCTGCTGCAACCCCGCAACGGTCATCCGTCCAACGGCACGCTCGACCTCGAACTCGCGGTCGGGATCGGCAACATCAAGGTGGTCCAGCAGTGAGGAAGCACCGGCTCGACCTGTTCTCGCTGATCGCGGGCACTCTGTTCACCACGATCGCGGTGGTCTACCTGGTCGCGGCGCTCAACGACCGGACGGTGAACGGCCGGATCGTCATCCCGGTCACCTTCATCGTGCTCGGCCTCGGCGGCCTGGCCGGTGCGGTCGCGGCGGTCACCCGGCGCGGCCGCACCGACCGCGAGAACTGAGCGCGAGAACTAGTAGTGCTTGGTCAGGTCCGTGTGGGTATGCGGATGTCGCGATGGCAGGTGGGGCAGGCGCCGGCCCAGGTGGCGAGGAGTAACTGCAGCT